>CAZPJO010000164.1:0-5924 GCA_964586895.1 uncultured Roseicyclus sp. | reverse complement strand
GGGCAGGGGTCGCGGTGCTTTATGGCAATTACGCGGGCGACAACATGAACGTCAAAATGGCCGCGCGCATGGCTGGCAAAGACGGCATCGAGATCGCAACCGTTGTCGCCAACGACGATGTCAGTTCCGCCCCCAAGGACGAGCGCGAGAAACGTCGCGGCGTCGCGGGCGAGATTCTCATGTGGAAGGTCGGCGGCGCAAAGGCCGCGACCGGCGCGACCCTGACCGCGGTGATCGAGACCGCGCAGAAGGCCATCGACAATTGCCGTTCGGTGGGTGTGGGCCTGACGCCTTGCACGTTGCCAGCCGCGGGCAAGCCGAATTTCCAGATCGAGCCCGGCATGATGGAGGTCGGCATCGGTCACCATGGCGAGCCCGGAACGCGCATCGAACCGCTGAAACCCGCCGATGATGTGGCCGATGATATGGTCGATATCGTGTTGGGAGATCACGACATGCCTGCCGGGTGCGAGGTTGCGGTGCTCGTCTCGGGGTTGGGGGCCACGCCGGTAAACGAGCTTTACGTGCTTTATGATCGCATGGCGGACCGCATCGAACAGGCCGGTTTCCGTGTGCACCGCGGCCTTGTGGGCAATTACTTCACCTCGCTTGAGATGATGGGTGCGACCTTGACCATCATGGCGCTGGATGACGAGTTGAAGGCGCTGCTTGATGCGCCGACCAATGTGCCGGGTTTCTAAGGACAATGGAATGACGAGCTTGAAGAATGCAGGGTCCGCGGAGCTCCTGCGCGCAACCGCCGACGTGATCGTGGAAAACCGCACCTATCTGAGTGAAATTGACGGCAAGATCGGCGACGGGGACCACGGGTTCAACATGTCCAAGGGCTTCGGCCGCGCGAAAGAGCGGATCGACGGGGCGAGCGAGACGCTGGATGAGGCGATGCGCACGCTGTCCGATGTGCTGATGTCCGAGATCGGCGGCTCAATGGGCCCGCTTTACGGGATGATGTTCGCGGATATGGCTGATGCGCTTGATGGCGCGGATGAGATCGACGCAGAGGCCTTTGGTCGGATGCTGCACGCCGGGCTTGAGGGGGTGCAGGCCATCGGCTCTGCCAAGGTCGGCGACAAGACCTTGATCGATGAGTTGGCGCCCGCTGTCGCCGCCTATGATCAGAGCCTTGCCAAGGGCGGCGATTGGCGCGCGGCGCTTGGGGCGATGCGCGCGGCGGCCGAAGCCGGGCGCGACAGCACGCTCGATATGGTGGCAAAGATCGGTCGGTCCAGCCGGTTGGGCGAACGCTCGCGCGGCGTTCTCGACGCGGGTGCCACGTCGTGTTGCCTGATCCTGGTGTCATTGGCGACCGGGATCGAGGATCGCCTTCCCGCGTGATCCCTGGCCGTGCACGCGCCAAAGCGCTGGAGACATGAATTCATGATCCTGACCCACACGGCCCATGGCATTCTACCAGATCGCTTGCAACTTAGCCTGCGAGTGTCGCGGGCTTGAGCCGTTCTGTGCCCCTTGTTTTGCCCGGCGACGTGGTGCCGGGTGCCCCGCTGGAAGCCTGGCTGGACAACCAGGTCGCGCAGGGTCGTGATGCGGTCCTTGTCGAGATCCTGCGCCGGATCACAGGCGTCGCAGCGGCGCTGGCCGCGCGCCTCGCGCTTGGGCGGGTGGTGGGCGACCCCGCACGACTTGTGGGCCGGAACACGGGCGGCGATGCGCAAAAGGCGCTCGACATCGCGGCCCATGATCATTTCCTTGCCGCCCTGCGCGGCGCTTCTGTAGCCACCGTCCTCTCCGAAGAGGCGCCGGAGATCGAGACGCTCGACCCTGCGGGTCGCTTCGCGGTCGCCATGGATCCGATCGACGGGTCGGGCAGCATTGGCACCGGTGCGCCGCTTGGCGCGCTCTTCGTGGTTTTCCCGGCCGCCGACGGTGGTGCATCCATCACCCTTCCGGCGCGGCCCGCCGTGACGGCGGCCTATGTCAGTTTTGGGCACAGCACCGATCTGGGCTTCAGCTTTGGCGAGAATGTTTGCCTTGCAACGCTCGACCCGCGCGATGATCGTTTCCACGTCACCGAAACCGACATGCGTTTACCGGAAACCGCGACGATGATCGCGCTCAACGCCTCGAACGAGCGGCACTGGCCCGAGGGATTGCAGCACTACGCGGCCGAGCTGCGCGCCGGTCGGGATGGGCCGCGCGGGGATGACGCCAACATGCGGTGGCTGGCCGCAGCCGTGGGAGAGTTGCACCGTATCCTGTTGAAAGGCGGTGCATTTCTCTATCCGGCGGATCGGCGCAAGGGATACGAGGCGGGTCGCCTGAGGTTGCTTTACGAGGCCATTCCCATCGCCTTTCTGATCGAGGCGGCGGGCGGTGCGGCGACCGATGGTCTTCATCCGATTCTCGATATCGTCCCCGACGATCCGCATCAGCACACGCCGCTTTGTTTCGGGGCGCGGGCGGAAATCGCGCGGATCCGTGACCACCTTCTCTCCTCCTGAGGCCAAAGAGGTCATGTAGGGCCGCCCGCGACATCGCGCAGGCGGCCAATCGGCTCAAGCCGCGCTCGCCGCGCTGGCCTTTTGGGATGTATAGAGAGCGTGAACGCGCAATGCGGCCTGCGCGGCCTCGCGGCCCTTCTGCACGAAATGGGGGCCGAAGAACGCGCAATGGGTCTCGGTGTCCTGGAAATTGTGCGGGGTCAGTGACACCGACAAGACCGGAACGCCGGTCTTCAACTGAACATCCATCAACCCTGTCACCACGGCCTGCGCCACGAAGTCATGGCGGTAGATGCCGCCGTCAACCACGAAGGCCGCGGCTGCGATTGCGTCATAGGCACCGGAACTTGCAAGATTCTGCGCCAAGAGTGGCATCTCGAACGCGCCGGGCACATCATGCACATCGACCTGCGCCTCGGGACAGGTTTGTTTGAGTTCCGCCATGAAACCATCCAATGCGCGATCCACGATCTCGGCGTGCCAGGCGGCTTTGATAAAGGCAAATTTTGGGGGTCTTGTCATTGCTTCGGGTCCTTTCTCGTCATGACAAAAACCCAGAGCGAACCGCACGCGGCCCTTGTGAAGCCCCCGTGTCGGTCATTCTCTTTCATCCGGACTTTAACCGTCGGCCCCGGAGTTTCACCGGTGTCTGCTGACCCTCGGTTTTCGAGGCGCTCGCGGGCTTTCACCGCCGGTGGGGAATTTCACCCCGCCCTGAGAATGGGATCGGTTTAATCAGCGCAGAGACCATGTGCAAGGGACCGCATTGATCAGCGTTTACAGGGTTCCACTTGCCGGTGTGGCGTCCGTTGTGGCCTGTTTCATCCACCTTTCGATTATGCGCTCCACCCCTGCAAACCATGCTGCGTTGAATGGCCCGGCGGACGACATGTGCAAATGGGTTGCCGAACGCCCGCAACCGCCCCGAAACCCGCCATTTGCGGCGCGCGTGCCTTGCGCAGGCGTCTACCCGCCCAACCCCAAGACACGCTTCCGGTCGGAGGCCCATTTCATGATGATCAGATCAAAGCTGAGCGCCATGAGCGACACGCAGATGCCGAGGACAAAGTTTGTTCCCAGGTTCGTGCCCGCCAGCGTCCGCTGCAATTCCTGACCCAGATCCTGCGTGCCGATGAAGGCTGCGATGATAACCATGAAGAAGGCGAACATGATCGCTTGATTGAACCCGATGGCCATGGTCGGGAACGCCAACGGGATCTGGACCTTGAGCAATTTCTGCAGGCGGGTGGCACCCGCCATGTCGGCTGCTTCGGTGATTTCCGGCGGGACGGTGCGCAACCCTTCGATCGTGTAGCGGACAAGTGGCACGGTCGCGAAGATCAGGATCGAGAAGATGACGGCGATGTCGGTGATCCCGAACAGCATGATGGCCGGCAAAAGATATACGAAGCTTGGGAAGGTTTGCGCTGTGTCGCAGGCCAGCAGGACGCGGCGCGCCGATTTTTCGTTGCGCGCGGCCAGAATTGCGATGGGCAGACCGATCATCGTGGCGAGGATCACGGCGGCCAGGACGGAATAAAGCGTGATCACCGCGCGGTCCCACCAGCCGGAAAGTGCCACCAGCGAGAAGAACAGACCCGCCAGCATGGCCTGTTTGCGGCCCGCCAGCCAAAGGCCGAAAGCAACGATCAAAAGGATAAGCGCAGGCGTCGGGATCGACAGAAGGAAGTTGCGGAACGGGATGAACACATAATTGTTCATCACGGTCCGCATGCCACCGGTGATGGCCGTGACCCAGTCGAGGGCCAGAAACGTGCGCATGACGCCGTCAATCTCGCGGCCCATCGACAGGCTTTCACGGCGCCCGATTTCCGACAGATAGGGGACGAATTGGGCGACGATGCAAAAGAACGCGAACGCAGCAAACCCGATCAGGGCGAGGCGATGCTGTTGCCACCAGGGCGTGCCCTTTTCGAAATGCTCGGGCTGCTTGGCGACCCAGGCTTTCGACATCCGGTCAAGGGCCACGGCGATCAGAACAATGGTCACCCCAATCTCAAATGACCGGCCAAGCCGGAAACTTCCCATGAATTGCAACAGCGTTGCGCCAAGGCCGGGCATCCCGATGAACGCGGTCAGAACGACCATTGCGAGGCACAGCATGATGACCTGATTAACCCCCACCAAGATCTCTGTCCGGGCCGAGGGGATGTAGACATGGCGCAGCATCTGGAAGCGTGTGCAGCCGCTCATCTTTCCCGCCTCGACCACCTCGGGCGAGACCTTTTGAAGGCCGAGGATCGTCATAAGGATCATCGGCGGGATCGCGTAGATCACCGTGGCCACCGCACCGGCGGTCGGGCCGACCTTGAAAAAGATCACAGCGGGCAGGAGGTAGGTGAAGAAGGGAAGCGTTTGCAGAACGGCAAGGATCGGTTTGATCGTATTCTCGAAGGCCGGATATTTCCAAGCCGTGATGCCAAGCGACAGGCCGATGACGAAGGCCATGGGCGCTGCGACGACAAGGACCGACATGGTCTGCATCGCGATTTCCCACTGCCCTATCAACGCCGTCCACAGGAACGTGCCACCCGCAAGAAGCGCCATGCGCCAGCCGCCAAGCCAATACCCCAGAACCGCAACCGACGCTGCAATCGCCGACCATGGGATCGGGCCAAGGTTGGGCCAGCGTCGGCGCCCGAACAACAGGTTGCCGGTCACATCCAACACCCATTCCAACCCCTCGGTCAGGAACCGGGTGAAGGCCAGCAGGCCGAGATCGTCCTTCACGAACTCGAAAATCACGTCGAGCCAATCCGCAAAAGGCGGGATCACGCTTTCGGGGAGGCGATGCAGGACCGCGGGCAGAAGCCCGCCATATTGCGCGATGGTCAGGGCAATCGCGACGGCAACACAGATCAGCGCCGCCTTTGGACGGTCGATGCCCGGGGCGGGGGGCATTCCTGGAACGCTTTGCTGATCTGCCGCGCTCATCGTTGATCCAGCAGCACGTCAAGAGCCTTGGCCTTGGGCATGGCCCCCAACGACACACCGTTTTCGGTCACGGGGAACGCCTCGCGCGGGTCGGTGATCAACAACTTCGCCAACTCGTGTACCGAAGCTGCGCCGTCGATCGCCTCGCCTTCGGCGCTCTTTCCGGCTTCGGCCAGCACACGGGCATGGACCACACGCGCCTTGTCGATGTCTTCGGTGAATTTGCGGACATATTCGGTGGCAGGGTTCAGAACGATCTTGTCGGGCGTATCGCATTGCTCGACCGCGCCGTCTTTCATGATCGCAATGCGATCCGCCAGACGCAGGGCCTCGTCAAAATCGTGGGTGATGAAAACGATGGTCTTGCCGAGCATCTCTTGCAGACGCAGGAATTCGTCCTGCATCTCGCGGCGGATGAGCGGATCGAGCGCGCTGAAGGGTTCGTCCAGGAACCAGATGTCGGGCTCGATGGCGAGGCTGCGGGCGATG
>CAZPJO010000163.1:0-5997 GCA_964586895.1 uncultured Roseicyclus sp. | reverse complement strand
CGACAGGACCGGGTCGTGCAGGTCGCCGCCGATGCGCGGCACGCCGTCAAGTTGGCTGAGGCCGGGGGTCCAGGCACGCCCTGCAAGGTAGCCGCCCGCCGCACCTGCACCCAAAAGCAGGGCGCGTCGGGACATTTTGGATGTGGTGGCCATTGCGGGGTTTCCTCGCCGTTACCGTGATCCGAACGCCGAAACGTGAACGGTGTTCATTTTCACATTAGACCTAATCCTTAACGAAGCATGGCAGAAGGTAAGGAAAACCGGAAGGGATGCAGGGGCGGGCCGGGAATGTGTGGGGCGAAAATGGAACGGGCCGCGCGTGGCGGCCCGCTTCATGTGTCCTCTGGTCGGGATCACTCGGCCGGTGTGCTGACCGTTTCTTCATGGGTGGTGGCCATGCCGGCCTTGAGGCGGCGACCGTCATTGTAGATCGCCTTGATCAGCGCCAGACCCATCAGCACCATCACCAGGCTGAACGGTAGCGCGCCGATCACCATGGCGGTCTGGATCGCGCCAAGCCCGCCCGCGATGATCAAACCGCCCACCACCAGTGCCAGGGCGATGCCCCAGAACAGGATGTGCGGGCGGGCCTTGGGGCCTTCGTCGCCGGCGGCGTTGATCGTGTTGATGATCAGGACCGCGGAATCCGCCGAGGTGACGAGGTAGGTCAGCAGCAGGATCACCACGATCACCGACATGATCCAGGCGAGGTTATCGCTGAGGATGACGGCGAGCATCGCGAAGAGCTGATCGGCTTGACCGGCACCGGTGATGGCGCCTGCGGCCTCGCCACTCAGTTCCAGGTCAATGGCCGTGCCGCCGACGATGGCGAACCAGATGAAGCACATCAGTGCTGGCACGATCATCGCGCCCAACACGTATTCACGCACCGTGCGGCCCTTGGAGATGCGCGCAAGGAACACGCCCACAAAGGGTGCAAACGCGATCCACCAGGCCCAGTAGAAGATTGTCCAACCGCCCTGCCAGCCCGAAAGCTGCGAGGCCTCGGATCCGTCGACGCCGTCGGAAACCCAGACGGTGAAGATGTTGCCGGGGATCGACACGAGGTAGTCGAAGATGCCCACGACCAGCGATTGCAGCCCGAAGAAGGTGGACCCGAACACAAGGAAGAAGGCGAGGATGAAGAAGCTCAGCCCCATGTTGATGTTCGACAGCCATTTGATGCCCTTGCCGACGCCCGAAAGCGCGGAGAGCGTCGACGCGCCCATGATCACCACCAACGCCACGACGATGCCCATGGTGGACGAGCTGACCGAACCGTCGGCGGCGGTTGTCTGGAGCCAATCGCCCACACCGATGCGCACAAGGCCCGAGACGAATTGCTCGACCCCGAAGCCAAGCGTTTGCGACACGCCCAGAACGGTGGCCACAACGGCCACGATATCGACGACATGGCCAAGCGTGCCCTCCATCGAGCGCCCGAAGATCGGCACCAGCGCAGAGCGGATCGTCAGCGGCAGGTTGCGGCGGTAGGCGTAGTAGCCAAGCGACAGACCGACGATGGCATAAGAGGCCCAGGCCGCGAGGCCCCAATGGGTGAACGACCACACATAGGCGGAGCGCACGCTTTCCGCGCTCGACCCTTCTGCGGCGCCTTGAATGACGGCGGGGTTGTTGGCCCAATGGTACATCGGCTCGGCGGTGGCGAAGGTCAGCATGCCAATGCCGATCCCGGCCCCGAACATCATCGAGAACCAGGAGAAATTGGAAAACTCGGGCACGTCATCGGGCGAGCCCATCTTGAGGCGTCCGGCGGCGGGCCAGATCGCCAGCACCGCGCAGAGGATGACGAAGAACGCCATCACATAGACATACCAATAGTTGAACGAGGCCAGGATGATCGAGTTGATCGCCCCCAGGATCGTGCTGGCGGTGTAGGACACGTTGCCGTCGCCATCGACGAAGAGCGAGGACGAGCCTTCGGCCGCCGGTCCGAAGGTCAGCGTGTCAGGCGGCAGCAGCGCCCAGATGATCAGAAGGGCCACGATGAACTTGGCGGAGATCGCCACAGCCGTCGTAAAGCCCTTGTAGAAACCGCTATCGGCGGTTGGAATATCGAGGTCGGTAATGGGTGGCTGTCCGGCCATTGTCTGTCTCCTCCCAATGGTGACTGGTCTGCGCGGATTTGCGATCCTGTTTGCGCGACCTGGGTCGTGTGCGACGTCATCGGGCGCTTCAACCGGCACGTGCGCCCTTGTTACACAGGATGGTCGACGTCGTTTTTGTGTCGTTTTCTCGTCTATAGCCTCAACCGTAACGTGAAAGCGTCGCGCGCGTAAACGAAATTCCCCGATCGTTTGGTGGGTGATCGCGTCGCTTATCCGGGCTTTGTCCATCCTTGCACAGGCGCGAGTGCCGCGCGGACTTGTCAGCGCCTTTGGGCGCAGCAACACTATGCGCAGCGTTTGGAGGGAGCCGATATGGCAGAGCTCGACAAGGCCTATGATGCGGCGAGCCCGCAGGCGGCGCAGGCGAAATACAACGCCTGGGCCGATACCTATGAGACCGAGTTGATGGCGGGCGGCTACCGTTTGCCGTGGATCATGGCGGCGGCGGTGGCGCGCTTTGTGCCGTGCGACGCGACGCCGATCCTTGATGCGGGATGCGGCGGCGGGCTTCAGATGGAGCCATTGCACCTGCTGGGATATCGCGGGGTCACGGGCCTTGATCTCTCGCCGGGGATGTTGGACGTGGCCCGCGCAAAGGGGATCTATGACAGCCTTGTGGAGGCGGCATTGGGCGGACCGTTGCCGTTTGAGACCGCGCACTTCGCGGCCACGATAACGGCGGGCACGATCACGCCCGGCCACGCGCCGCCCGAGGCCTTCGACGAGTTGATCCGCGTCACCCGGCCCGGCGGTTGGTTGATCTTTTCCATGCGCCATGATCCGGGGCAGGAGGCGTCGTATCTTGATGCGATCCGGCGCTATGAAGCGGATGGCGCGTGGCGTGAGGTGTATCGCACACCGGTGTTCCACACGATCCCCGTAGGCGCGCCTGAGGTCCGCAACGCGGTGCATGTGTGCGAGGTGCTGAGGTGAGTGAACGGGTCGGGATATGGAACTTTCCCGAGGACGGCGCGGTGCCGGATCTGGCCGATCTGCTGCAAGCGATGCGGGTGGCGGAGTTGGTCGAGATATCTGGGCCGGCGCAGGAGGCGGTGTTGCGCGCCCATGAGGCGGCACGCGACCGTGCATTGGATGACGCGCGCGGAGTGGCCGCGGATTTGAAAGCCAAGGGAATTGCGTTTGACGTGGAGCGGATGATGCGCCCCTCGCTTTGGGAGAGGGCGCAGGACGCGTGGGACGGGTTCATGGATCGGTGGCGCACTCGCGATCGTGAGGACGTGCCGTCGATGCCGTCCGACCAGTATTTCGCGTTCGAATTGACCCTCGCGCTGACGCATCCGCCGCGCAGCCTGTCGCTTGATCACGATGTCATCGAGGCGGCAGTGGCCCGGATGGCTGATGCGCTGACCCGCCAGATCACGGCGCAGCGTGGACGCGGGCCGATGGCGGTGACGATCCCCGACGATGTCGTTGACGCGCTTCTGGAGGGTGATGACGAGTCCGAGGCGGCCATGCTTGCCGTGGAGGCCGATTGTGCGGTCGGGTATTGGCCGCCCAATGGCCAGCCCGCGTTGATGTTGTCGGTGGTTCAAGAGGATCCGGAAATCCCGATTGAGGTAAAGCTGTTGGCCCATGGCAGCCCGGCGCATCGGCGATTTGTGGCGGAGGTGGAGGCTTTGGGCGGGCGTGTCGGCTAAGCCCCGTGCCTGCGTCGGAAACAGACGGGCCGTGGCGCGTGTGTGCGTCATGGTTTGGGCGTGAAACGCGGAGGCATCATGCAGGTTGGATTTATCGGATTGGGATCGGTCGGGGGCAAGTTGGCGGGCTCGCTCCTGCGCAATGGGGTCGCGCTGCGGGTCCATGACCTCGACGCGGGGCTGGTTGACGGGTTTGTGGCGCGCGGCGCGGTGGCGGGCGGTGATCCGGCGGCGATGATGCGCGACTGCGATGTGGTGATCACGTGCCTGCCGTCGCCTGCCGCGAGTGCGGCGGTTGTGGACGCGATGGTGCCGGAGGCTTCACCCGGCAAGATCTGGATGGAGATGTCGACGACGGACGCGGCCGAGATCCTGCGCATTGCGCCGCTGATCGAGGCGAAAGGCGGCAAGGTCGCGGAATGCCCGGTTTCGGGCGGCTGCCACCGGGCGGATACGGTCAATATCTCGATCTACATGAGTGGGGAGCGCGACGTGTTCGACACGGTCTTTCCGCTGCTGATCAAGATGGGTCGCCGGGTTCTGCACACCGGGGCGTTGGGGACGGCATCGACGTTGAAGGTGATGACGAATTACCTCGCGACCGGGCATCTCCTGATGCTGTGCGAGGCGCTTACGGTGATGCGGGCGGCGGGGGTGGACATGGCGACGACCTATGAGGCGATTGCGGTGTCGTCGGGCAATTCGTTTGTGCATGAGACCGAAAGCCAGTTGATCCTGAGCGGGTCGCGGGATGTGAATTTCACGCTGGATCTGATCCAGAAGGACGTGGGCCTGTTCCAGACGATTGCGGAGCGCAACGGGGTGCCGCTGGAGATCAGCCCGAAGATGATCGAGATGCTGAGCGAGGGGCAGCGGGTGCTTGGCCACGCGGCGCAGAGCGACCGGATGATCGAACTGCTGGAAGCCGCGACGGGGCTGGAGGTGCAGGCCGATGGGTTCCCGCAGGAGTTGGTCGATACGGAGCCGGAAGAGCCGGGATATGAGGTGTTCGTGCGGGGTGTGCAAGGTTGATCACTAAGGGCGAAAAATGGAACTCACATGTAAAACAATGGGTTGACGGATTTGATATTTCTACAATCATAGAAATGTTTTGAGGGCGTCAAACGGGCGATCTTTCCCCTGTCACCGGGTCGGTGCCCGTGCGAGGATTGCCGCAAAGACACCCAACAACAAGGAGAGTGACAATGGGTATTGGCGATATGCTTGGCGGCCTGATGGGCGGCGCGGGAGATGCGGGCATCGATGGCATCGTGTCGAAACTGGGCGAGGCGGGCGTTGATGCGTCGATGCTGGAAGGGCTGGACCTTGACGCGGTGACCGGGCTTCTGGGCGAAAACGGGATCGATTTGTCGATGCTGGAAGGCCTTGGCATTTCGGTCGAGGACATCATCGCAAAGATCACCGGCAAGGCGTGATCTTTCCCCTTTGGGGTAACGGTTCAGAAGGGCGCCTTTGGGCGCCCTTTTCCGTTAGGGGCAGGGCGGAAGCATTGGGATGGCTGCACAATGGACGGGTGCGGGCTTGTCGGTCATAAATGTTATGATATAACGTTTATGAATCGCTCGGTGCGATTGCCTGCATGCCCCCGTTTTGATCCAAAATAGGAGTCCCCTATGCCCGACACCCATCTGCCCGACACGCATCAGCCAGACCCCCGCCTTCCCGTAACTGTCCTGTCCGGATTTCTGGGGGCGGGGAAGACAACGCTTCTGAACCGGGTGCTCAACAACCGCGAGGGTCGCAGGGTGGCGGTGATCGTGAATGACATGTCGGAGGTGAACATCGACGCCGATCTGGTGCGCGCAGAGACGGAACTAAGCCGAACGGATGAGACGCTGGTGGAAATGTCGAACGGCTGCATCTGCTGCACGCTGCGCGATGATCTGCTGGAGGAGGTGCGCCGCTTGGCGGCGGAGGGGCGGTTCGACTATCTGCTGATCGAGAGCACCGGGATTTCCGAGCCGCTGCCCGTGGCCGCGACCTTCGATTTCCGCGACGAGGCGGGAGAGAGCCTGTCGGATGTGGCACGCCTCGACACGATGGTGACGGGGGGGGACGCGGTGAACCTGCTCAATGATTTCTCATCGCATGATTTCCTGCGCGACCGGGGCGAAATGATGGGCGAGGAGGACCGCCGTACGCTGGTGCATTTGCTGACCGACCAGATCGAATTTGCCGATGTCGTGATC
>CAZPJO010000162.1:2053-6014 GCA_964586895.1 uncultured Roseicyclus sp. | reverse complement strand
CCGGCACGTCGAACTCGAACCCTGCCGTCACCTCGACGTCTGCTGGCGGTGCATCGACAAACGTGATCTCGCCGCTGGCGTAATCGACCTCGAAATGCACCCCGGCAATCTGTTCATCGACCGAGACTCCGGCCAGGACCGTACCCTCAACCGGTTTCGAAATCGGTCGTTCATAGGTGTTTGGCCCGGACTGGTAGTTTTTCTTCAACTGGAATGTCCGGGTCTCGCCATCACCCGTCCCGATCACCTGATCGCGAAAGGCCGGGGTGCCGGACGGTTTGGTCGTCTTGAAGTCCGACCAATCCTTCCAGCGGAAGCCATGAAGCTGCCCACGACGCGCCTCGAAAAAGTCGATCAGCACGGAAATATCGTCAAGCGAGCGCATCGCGACGCCCGCATCATAGCGCCGCCGCGAATGCGCCCAGGGCGTGTTGCGCTCTTCGTGGCCATTGGTCAGCGCCACAACATCCGTGCGCCTCTCGGGCCCACCAACCGAGCCAAAGCTCAGGTTGGCGGGAAAGCGAACCTCATGAAATCCCATGATCTTTCTCCTTCACCGGTTGCGTTGGCCGCGGGCCAGGGCGCGCTGCATCTCGGCGGCGACCTGGCTGGACGAACGGCGGAACCCCTGCACATCGGGCGTCGTGATATTCATGGTCACGCTCACGGCACCGCCGCCGCCGGCCGCAGCCACCCCCAACTTGCCATCCGCCCCGCGACGCAGCGGCATGATTGCCTCCGGCCCGGCTTCCCCCATCAGCCCGGTTCCCCCCCGCATCGGGAACGTCGTCGGTCCGTTGACCACGCCGCCCCGTGCGAAGGGCATCACCCGCCCCTGACTGATCGCGCCGCCCTTCTCAAAAGGAAGAATGCCACTGAGAAGTCCGTTCATGCCGTTCGAAATCGCCGAACCCAACGCGCCTTGAACCGGACGCATCGCGGTGTTGTAGGCCGCATCGACCATGGAGGTCGCCACACTGCGCAACGCATCCGACAGGCGCATGCCGTCAAACACCACTCCGTCGAAGGCCCGCCGTAAACCGCCCCCAATCGCGCGGCTCATCGAGTTGACCTCACGGCCCGTGTAAAGCATCGCACCCTGCATCTCGCGCAGTTCGCCTTGGAACGCGGCGGCCATCGAAGTCGCCCCCGCAAGGCTCTGTTCCAGCTCGGCAATTTCGCTATCGAACCGACCAAGCGTGTCATCCATCTCTGTCATGTCCATCCTCGTCTTTCGTGTCAGGGAACCGCGCCAGAAGCGCTTCGAACGCATCACGCCGCAACGGCGCGGCCCCGGTCTCGGGGCCGAGCAAGATCAGAAATTCAGAAGGGGTCAGCGCCCAAAACTCCGCCGGACGCAGGCCAAGTCCATGGAACGCCACACGCATCAATGCGGGCCAGTCAAAGCCCCTCGCACCGCTCATTGCTGTGGCCGGAAGGCCAGCATCAAAAGCCGTGCGGCGACCCGCGCGGCCTCCAAAACACCACCTTCGATCTCGGCATGGAGCAGGTCTTCCAGATCTCCTTGCCAGCCCCCGCCACGCAATCCGGCACATACCAACGCAAGAACATCCGCCGATTTCAGCGCCTCGCCTTCAAACCGATTGACCATTTCGGTCAATGAACCGGCCCCAAGGCGCGCTTCCAGTTCGGCCAAAGCGCCAAGGCTAAGCTTTGCCACGTGGCGTTGGCCATCGACGACCAACGCCACCTCCCCGGTCCATGGGTTGGCCATGGCTCAGGCCGCGGTGAAGGTCATCGCGCCCGCAGACGCCAGAGAGATCTCGTAGGTCGCCTCCCCGTCATGCGTGCCCGCGTATTCGATGGACGTGATCTGAAACGCCCCTTCCACAACGCCGAAATCGGGGATGACAACCTGAAAATCAGGCATCTCGCCCTGGAAGAAAATGGCACGCGCACGCTCATCTGTGGAGCTGTCGCGGAAAATGCCGGAACCGCTGATCGAGGCCGATTTGACACCGCCCCCCCGCAGCAATTCACGCCACCCGCCGGTGGATTCCAGGCTCGTAACATCCACGCTTTCGGAATTGAACGACAACCGGCTGGCACGCAGGCCCGCCATCGTCTCGAACACGCCATTACCATCCATGTCGACCTTCACAAGAAGGTCCTTACCGCTTTGTGCCGTCATTGGGCTTCTCCAGTATTGTCAATGAGTTGCGAGGCGACCGTCAGGCGTCGCTCGTATCGATACGGGCGCGAAACCAAACCTCGATTTCACGCGTGTCCGAAACCCGCCGGGCCCGCGCCCGCAGGAAATTCAAAGCGGTCAACGCCCCGCGTGCCAGCGTCAGGTCAGCATCGACCAAAGCGTCCGAAACGGCGGCGGCGATCTGTTTGGCCACGTGGTATCCGGCGGCATCCGTTACGACCGTGACGGGGAAATCATGCACCGCACCCGAGCCGGTCTTGTCCGATGCATCGCGCACCCGCTCCGCCCCAAGGCGAATGTAGATCGATGGCACCGCGCCCGTCGGCAACGCATCATAGATCGCGCCCGCGGTCAGGGTTGAGACCTCCGGATCGGCGGCCAGAGCACCATAAACCGCGGTTTGCAGGGCGGCTGTTGCAGCGTAGCTCATGCGCCAACCCCCTCTTTCACGAAGCACACCAGATAATGCCCGGCGGCTTCTGCCTCGGTCACGGCGTCGATGTGGTAGATCCGGCTGCCATCACGAAACCGCATGTCTGGCCTCGGACGGCTCGGTGCCCCTTGCGGGGCCGCACGCACCGTGACCTTCAGCTTCAGTTCAGAAGCCTCCGCCTCGCGTCCCGCTCCACGGGGCAACACCTCACCCCAAATGATGCCAAGCGGCGCCCAGGTCTCGGAAAACCCGCCCGCGCCGTCGGGCACACGCCCCGGCGCCTCCAGGATCAGCTTTCGATTGAACTGAGGCCCCTTCATGCCGAGGCCCCAAGACGCAATTGGCGATAGGGTTCAATCAAACCCATGACATGCGGCGACATCTGACGCGGCGCATGTGCCTGCGCGTTGTAGAACTCGGCCGCCAAGGCCAGAAGTCCGTGCTTCAAATCAGGCGCGACGCCGTCCCAGTCCGCGCTGAACCCGGCCGTGAACGTCACTTCGATCGACCCACCCATACCGGGCGACGGCAGAAGGCCACGCGTTGCAACCAGACGCGGGCGATGCCCATCGGGCTGAACGGCATAGCTCTCGGCATCGACAGTCTGCGTCGCACCACCGCGCGTGATCAGCGTGATCGAGTCCACTTGGGCGACCGGCGCCAGCGGCAAAGCGTGGCTACCTTCGCTGGACCACCCCATCAGGGTCAAAACGAACTGGCGCTGGAACAGGGCCTTGCCGATCCGCGCTTCAATAGCGGCAAGTGCCGAGCGCAGGCAGCTTTCCAATTGTGCATCCTGGCTGCCGTCATCCGCGAACCCGGAGGACAGGCGCAGGTGATCCGACAGTGCACCAATTGGCAGAACTGCGGCAGGCACGGAGGTCAATTCGACCATCATCATGTTGAATTCTCCGGGTAAGTTTCGATGGAAAGATGTTGGGGCGTGGGGCCGACCTCCGCGCTGCTCATGCGGAGAGACGCGCAGCTGGACCCGCAAAGGCCCGCGTACCACGCCCCGTCCGATCCGGAATGCACGCCGGATCGGATTGGGTCAGGCCTCGATCAGGAGGTGCCGAACTTCATCAGCTTGATCGCGCCGAAATCCGTCACGTCCCCGCCAACCCGCTTGGTGGCATAGAACAGGACATGCGGCTTGGCCGAGAACGGGTCCCGCAACACACGCAAGTCGGGGCGTTCCGCAATGGTGTAGCCCGAACCGAAATCACCAAAGGCAATTGCCATCGCATCCGTGGCGATATCCGGCATGTCTTCAGCGATCAGAACCGGATAGCCCATCAAACGCGCTGGCTCACCGGCCGCAAGGCCGTCGGACCAAAGGAAGCGGCCATCCGCAT
>CAZPJO010000162.1:0-2043 GCA_964586895.1 uncultured Roseicyclus sp. | reverse complement strand
CCCCAGATTACCCCAGGTCCAGCTGTCGTTGTCCACGGTGGGGAGGCTCAGCATGCCCGTGGGCTTGCCCGACCCGTCACCGTTGACGAAGCTGTCGGCCTCGGCGCGCGCGAACTTGTCGGCGATGCGACCGGCCAGCCACCCCTCGATGTCGAACGCGCTGTCATCCAGCAAACGCTGCGATGCCTTGGGCAAGGCCGACAATTCATGCAGGGCGATCGAAATACGCTCGATCTGCGGCGTGTCGGTTTCGGCGGTGGACGCGACCTCATCGGCCCATCCCGCGCCAGTGTCGGCGCTGTCGATCAACACGTCAAACGACGACGCCTCGACCTGAACCACATTGGCCACCGAACGCAGCGACGACGACGACCGCAGCACCGACTGGATCATCTCCGAGGTCTGCGGATCGACAAGATAGCCGCCTTCGGCATTCACGGCGGTGTTCATCGCCTTGCCTTCAAACTCCAGGCCACGAAGGCCATCATCATCGCCACACTGAAGATAAGTCTTCAACGCCAGCTTGTGGGGCGCCTGGCCGTCGATCTCGGTCGACAGGGCCGGACGTGCGAAGGTGTTCGTCTTGGTATTCAGCATTGTGATACGCTCTTCCTGCTTTTGAAGCTTTGCATTCATGTCGTCTTGGAATTGGTTGAATTCACTCAAGAACCCGCCGATCGCGGTCTTGACTTCAGCCAAGGGGGCGCGGTCCGCACCCCCGTCATGGGTCTCGGTCATGAGAATTCCCTTCTGGTTGAATTTGAGCCTCTGCCCCTCTCGCCGAGGGCCAGCGACCCCCTTGATCAGCGGGCCTTGCGCGCCGCCAGGGTGCGACGGGCGTCGTTGAACACCTGCGCCAGGTCGTGGAACGCATCGGACTTGCCCTCATGGGATCCGACCCGCGCCTCGGGAAGCATCGGAAAAGTCACAAGCGAGACCTCCCAAAGTTCCACCTCGTTCAGGAGCCGACGGCCCCTGTCATCCTTGCTGGACTTCACCGTGCGATAGCCGATGGAAAGCCCGTCAATCGCACCCGCCCGGGTCAACGCCGCAGCCTCACGCGCGCGCGCCACCTCCTCCAGCAGACGGCCTTTTACAAAAAGGCCCTTTTCATCCTCACGGACCGTGTCCCAGATGCCGATCGGCTCGCGCGGATCATGCTGCCAAAGCATCTTGACCGCGCGCCCCGAGGCCAATGACCCCTTGTAGGCGCCCGGCTGCACGACATCGCCGCCCTGGTCGACCGAACCAAAGAACGAGGCATAGCCCTCGATCACATGGTCCTCGCCCAAGGTCAGCTCGTCGTTGAAGCGGTGGAATTTCACCTCCAGGCCGCTGTCTGAATATCCCTGCATATCAGGCTCCTATCCGCCGATGTTGAGGTTCAAAAGGTGGTTCACACCCTGCGCGAGGATCACCGAGATGACGCCGAAGACCGCCAACCAAAGGCGCTTTTCCAAGCGCATCAGCGCCGTCTCGATCCCTTCCAGGCGAAAGGTCAGCGCCGCCCACCGCTCCTGCATCACGCGCTCATTCGCTTCGATCTTGGCATTGGCCGCATCGAATGGCGCGTACAGGTAACGGGACCCGCCGATATCTTTCCCCTCACTCATTCCGGCTGCTCGGGCAGTCCCAACATCCGGCGTTTTTCGCCATCCGTCAGGAAGCTCGCCTCCGACACGCGCCGCCATGCCGCCTCTCGCTCGGCGGCCAGCGCGGGCACCCCGTCAAGGTCCGGCGCGATCTCGATCACGTCGCCCGCAAGGCCCGATATCCAATGCGACAGAGATGCCCAGACCCGGCTGGCCAGTGGCAGCACCGTCAAGCGATAGAAGGCCCGGTTCGCCTCGGCGTAATTGGCGTAGGTCGCATCGCCCGGAATACCCAACAGCATCGGCGGCACACCAAAGGCCAGCGCGATGTCGCGAGCCGCCGCCTCTTTGGTCTTCTGAAACTCCATGTCGGACGGTGAAAAACCCATCGGCTTCCAATCCAATCCGCCTTCCAACAGCATCGGGCGTCCGGCATTGCGCGCGCCTTGAT
>CAZPJO010000161.1:0-6033 GCA_964586895.1 uncultured Roseicyclus sp. | reverse complement strand
GGCTGGCGGATTGTTCGTTCGACCAGCGCCCGAGCCAGAAGATCACGCCGCCGATCACGACAAAGCGGATCAGGTCGAGAGCGCTGAACGACAAGTTGCCAAGCGGCACCACGACCGCGTCAAGGCGCGCCATCACGGGCGACAGAAGGCCAACGGCATAAAGCGCCGTCATGGGCAGCAGAACGAATTTGCCCAACAGTTTCAGGAACCCGTCCGTCACGATGTCGCGCACCAATGCGCGCACGGCCAGGAACAGGAACACCCCTTTGCCGAACGCGATGACCGTGCCGCTGTCGAAGATTGACCGCGTCGCCTGCTCGCCAAGTGCCGTGAACGCAAACGCCAGAAGCGGCATGGTCAGCGGCAGGAACTGGCGCAGGAACAGGCGCGCCTTGTCGAAGATGCGCGCCGCGCCCTCCGCGGGGGTCAGCCATGCGGTGAGTTTGGGGCGCAGACGCGCGGTGATGAAACGCGCCAAAAGGAAGGCCAGCAAAAGCAGCGCGAACTGCGACCATGCGGCCGGGCTGAGAAGCCAGGCCTGCGCGATCGTGGCGCCTTGCAGCACGAATTCGACCGCTTGCTGCGCGAAGGGGGGCAATCCCTCGGCCCAGTCGGGCAGGGGCGGCGCGGGCGGGATTTCGACTGCTTCCATCGCGGGCTCCGCTTCGGGCGCGGGCGCGTCTGTGACGCCGTCCGCGGCACCTTCGATCTCGGTTTCGTTTTCCATCCTGGGGCCTGCGGTCTGGTGTAAAGGCGATCGTGCAAGGGCGATCAGATGCCATGTTTTCGGCGTGATTGCGCAAAAGGGCAAGGGTCCGGGGCAATCGCGCACCTCCAGCGGGTGCTTTGTCGTCGCAATGCGGGCTCTGCGGTGCGCGGGCGGTTGCCAGCAAAACGCGCTTGTGCAACAACAAATCCGAGAACTAGACGGAGTGGTTCAGTTTCATGCCGGACTTCACGCAGCGCAGGGTCACGATGGTCGACACACAGGTGCGCCCCTCGGACGTGACGAAATTTCCCATCCTCGATGCCATGTTGCGTGTCCCGCGTGAGGTCTATGTGCCTGATGCGAAACGCGATATCGCCTATGCCGACACACCTGTTGATCTTGGTGGCGGGCGGCAATTGCTTGATGCGCGCGCCATCGCGAAGCTTCTGGAAGCGTTGACGCCGTCGCCCACTGACCTGGTGCTCGAAATCGGGGCGGGATCGGGGTATACCACGGCGCTGCTGGCCAGCATGGCCGAGGCGGTCGTGGCGGTCGAAGAGGACGAAGATCTTGCCCGCGATGCAGAGGCGGCCCTGGCCGAACAAGGCGTTGATAACGCCGCCCTCGTGACCGGCCCATTGCTGGATGGCAGCCCGGAACATGGCCCGTTCGATATGATCCTGATCTTCGGCGGGGTACAGGACGTGCCCGCCACCTTGATCGATCAACTCAAGGACGGCGGCCATATCGCGGCGATTTTCATGGACGGCGCATTGGGCGAGGCCCGCGTTGGCGTGAAAACCGGCGGTCAGGTCAGCTGGCGCATGGCGTTCAACGCAACCGCACCGGTCTTGTCCGGCTTCGAGATCGCACCAAGTTTCGCATTCTGAAGGCGGCCGCTGTCGTCGGCCACGGCGGGCTTGCCCGCAGATATCAAAAAAAGACCGGCGCGGTGAATAGCATGGCCGGATGGATCGGGGGATCGACATGGCAGGTGAAGTGATCGCGCGGGCGAAGGCCACGGCCTTGGCGCTGGCAGTGTCGCTTGTGGCGGCGTTGCCGGTGCAGGCCGACAGCCTCCGGCAGGTGATGGTCGATGCTTACCGGCATTCCAACCTGTTGGAACAGAACCGCTATTTGCTCCGCGTGCAGGACGAGGGCGTAGCACAAGCCGTGGCGCAATTGCGCCCCGTGATCAGCTTTGTCGCATCAATGAGCCGCGAGTTGGTGAACAACACGTCGAATGCGTCGGCGTCTCTAGTGCTGGAATATCTCATCTACGACGGCGGCGCGCGCCGGTTTGCGGTCGAGGCGGCCGAAGAAACGGTGCTCGCCACGCGCGAGCAGTTGATTTCGCTTGAGCAGCAGGTGCTGCTGGATGCCGTCACGGCCTATATGAACGTCTGGCGCGATATTCAGGTCGTGGGCGTCCGCGAGGGCAATGTGCGCGTGATCACGCAGCAATTGCGCGCCGCGCGGGACCGGTTCGAGGTTGGCGAAGACACCCGCACCGACGTGGCCCAGGCCGAAGCGCAATTGGCGCAGGCGCGCTCGCAACTGGCCGCGGCGCAAGGGGCGCTCGATATCAGCCGTGAATTGTTCAACCTCGCCGTCGGGCGGTATCCCAATGGCCTGTCCGGACCGGGAAGCCTGCCGAACGTGCCGCGCACCGAAGCGGCTGCCCAGGCCCTTGCGCGGCAGGAACATCCCGCGATCCGCGCGCTGCAACACGAGGTCACAGCCGCCGAATTGGGCATTGAACAGGCCCGCGCAGGCGTGCGTCCGCAGATCAGCCTGGAAGGCCGCGCAACGGAAGTCTTTGAGAACTCGGCCAATCCGTTCGGCGAAGGCACGACCGGCACCATTGGCATCACCCTGACGCAGCCGATTTATCGCGGCGGGCAGCTTTTGTCGCTTGAACGCCAGTCGCGGGCGCAGGCCTCGGCGGTGCGCTCCAGCCTGAGCCAACAGGTGCGCCTGAACCTGCAGGCGGTCGGCAATGCCTGGGCCGGGCTGCACATCGCCAATGCCCAGATCCAGGCCGCCGATCAGCAGATCGAAGCCGCCGAACTGGCGTTCCGGGGCGTGCAGGAAGAGGCGTCGCTTGGCGCGCGGACGACATTGGATGTGCTCGACGCCGAGCAGGACGTGCTTGATGCACGCATCAGCCGGATCCAGGCGCAGACCGACCTCTACCTGTCGTCCTACCAATTGCTGTCGGCGTCCGGCTTGCTGACGGTGTCGAACCTGCACCTGAACGTGCCGGAATACGATCCGGCGGCCTATTCGAACCTGTCTTCGAACGCGCCATCGCGCCTCAACAGCCCGCAGGGTGCGCAACTCGATTCGATGCTTGAGCGTATCGGCCGGGACTAAACGCGCCCGTCCTTTACCCGCTTTGCGCCGCCGGTTCACACCGGCATTCCACCCGCGTCATGGGCATTTGAGGCAAATCCGGCACAGGCAGCGGCCAGCACTTATTGTATGATTAACGACTTTTGAGTATCTACCGTCTCAATTGAGGTCCAGGACGGCCCGGCAAAGGGTCGCCAATGGCGCGTTGTACTTCCCTTCATTGGGGCCGCGCCACAGGAGAGCATGAAATGTCCGATCCCGCGAAAACGCCGGCAGAAATCGAGGATGTTCTCGCGTCTATCCGGCGGCTCGTGTCCGACCACGACACTATGTCGGCCGCTGCAACAGCGACTGCAGAAGATCGCCCGCCCGAAGCGGAGATGCCCGCGCCGCCCGAGGTTGCCTTGGACGATGAACAAATAGACACCGATGCGGCCGAACGATTGGTCCTGACGCCGTCGCAACGCATCAGTGAAGCGGATGATCCGTGGTCTCCCGTGGCTGAGGCGGAACAGGATGCGACGCCGGAAGAAGCGGGGGAAACCGATCTCCTTGATACGGTTGCCCGCGCGACTGCAGAGGGGGAAGCGTCTGATATTCCTGCCGAGATCGCCGATGACAGCGAATGGAAACCGGATGATCGCCTGATGGATTATGCTGCGGCAAGCTCGGTTGATACGGCCTCCGACGACGTATCTCCCCCTGAGGCGCCGCGCGAGGCTGACGACACCGCCGGGGATGCGCTGGTTGAAGCGTCTGAGGATGAGGTCGCCAATGCCGAAGATGTGGCAGACCTGGCCCTGTTGGATGGGATGGCCCCGACGATCTCGAATTTCGAATCCGAGACGGGCGATGACAATTGGCCAAGCGAAAGCGCGGAGACCGCTTTGGTGACGCTTGTGGCCCGTCGCGATCCAATCCGCGCAGTGCCCGCCACCCCGTCCGATCCAGAGCCGCAAGCCGCGCCCGACGTCGCGGAGCAGGCTTCATCGGAAGAATCACAGACCAGTGACGACCATTCGGCCCCCGTCGAGATGGAGGTTGCGGATGTCGACGCGCCCGGCGATGCCATCGGAATGGCCGCGCCCGCGCCCGCGCCCGAGGACGAAATCGAGACGCCACAGCCTGAGGCGACACAATCGGACATCCCTGAGGACGGGCCCCATGCCGAGGATGGATCAGACAGCGGCACGCCTGAGACCGATGAAGCCAAGACAGACGATGACCCAGCCACCGACGCGCCGGACCTCGAAGCTGAAGCCGTGGACCAAGGGGCGGAGCACGACCCCATTCAAAAGGCCGTCGCGGGAGCCGCGACCGTACCGGACACGAACGCCGATGAAAGCGTGCCCGTGACACCGGTGTTCTCGCGCCAACGACAGCGCGCCGCACCTGCGTCGGAACACGGCCCCGCCATGGCAAGCGCCGCGTCACAAAAGCCCACCGCCAACACCACGACGGCCACCATCTTCGATGCCGACGGTGGTGTTCTGGATGAGGAGACGCTGCGCGATATCATCGTCGATGTCGTGCGCGAGGAATTGCAAGGTGTTCTGGGCCAGCGCATCACCCGCAACGTTCGCAAGATGGTCCGACGCGAAATACGGCTGGCGCTTGCGGCCGAAGATCTGGAATAACGCCCTGACGCTTGCACCCGCCGCGACCCTTTGGCGGGCATCACATCGCATCCCGGCTGTTGCGCGATTGCCCGTGCGCGCGCTACACGCAGTGTGACGGCTGCAGAAGCGCCGCCAAGATGCGGGACAGATGACAAAAACACCTGAAACAGAAAGCCGGAAGCTGCTGTCCAGGCTACAGGCTGTCATGGCCGAGGCCGATGCCGGGCAGGAGCGCCTTGACCGGATCACGCATCTGATCGCGGATTCGATGGGGTCCGAGGTCTGTTCCGTCTACCTTCTGCGCGATGCCGAGACGCTTGAACTATGCGCGACCCAGGGACTTGCACCCGAAGCGGTTCACGTCACCCGCATGCGCATTGGCGAAGGGCTCGTGGGTCGCGTGGCGCGGAGTGCCCGTCCGATCAACACCGCCAATGCCCCGGATGAGCGTGGCTTCCGCTACATGCCGGAGACGGGCGAAGAACGGTTTTCCTCGTTTCTCGGCGTGCCGATCCAGCGCCTGGGCGAGCGTCTCGGCGTGCTCGTGGTGCAATCCAAGGACGCGCGCGAGTTCTCCGAAGATGAGGTCTACGCCCTTGAAGTCGTGGCGATGGTGTTGGCCGAAATGACCGAGCTTGGGGCGTTTGTGGGCGAGGGCGCGGCCCTGTCGGCGCGCCATACCAGCCAGTTCATGTTCAAAGGCGTCTGCGCGCAGGAAGGTGCGGCCATGGGCCATGTCTGGCTGCACGAACCGCGCGTTGTCGTGACCCGTCCCGTGGCCGAGGACCCTGATGCCGAACGCGCCCGCCTGGTCGAGGCGGTTGATCAATTGCGCACCGATATCGACCAGATGCTGACCCGCGCGCCAACCGGCGACGCCGAACAGCGCGAGGTGATGGAAAGCTACCGCATGTTCGCCCGCTCACGCGGCTGGCTGCGGCGGATGGAAGAGGACATCGCCCTGGGCCTCAGCGCCGAGGCCGCTGTCGAAAAGGAACAATCCAGCGCGCGCGCGCGGATGGAAACCGTGCCCGATGCCTACCTGCGCGACCGGTTGCACGACCTTGACGATCTGTCGAACCGCCTGCTGCGCCGCCTGACCGGGCAGGGCAAGGACACCGGCGCGGAATTGCCCGCCGATCCGGTGCTTGTGGCGCGCAACATCGGCCCGGCGGAATTGCTCGACTATGGGCGCAGCCTCAAGGGGGTGGTGCTGGAGGGCGGCTCGGTCGGAAGCCATGCCGCGATTGTTGCGCGCGCATTGGCAATTCCGTTGGTGATCAATGCCAAACGCATCGCGACCGAGGCCCTGAACGGCGATCTGGTGTTGGTCAATGGCGAACAAGGGAT
>CAZPJO010000160.1:0-6047 GCA_964586895.1 uncultured Roseicyclus sp. | reverse complement strand
CAGGATCGCCTCGGCCCGGTCGCCGACCTCCGTCGCCTCCGCGCAGCCGGCCATCACCTCCCTGCGGATTGCGGCGGGGTCCTCGCTACGTGGGTTGTCGTCGGTGACAAGCGCGATATCGGCGAAGTCCGCCGCCGCGCGGCCCATCAACGGGCGCTTGCCCCGGTCGCGGTCACCGCCCGCGCCGAAGACCACGATCAACCGACCCAGAACATGCGGGCGCAATGCCTTGAGCGCAACTTCCAGAGAATCCGGCGTATGCGAATAATCCACGTAGATCGGCGCGCCGTGGTGCCGCCGCGCGGCCAGTTGCATCCGCCCCCGCACGCCTTGCATCTTGGGCAGCACCGCAAACACGTCATCCGGCGCCTCGCCGCCCGCAATCACCAGGCCCGCCGCCGTCAGCACATTCATCGCCTGAAACGCGCCGATCAGGTCAAGCCGCACCTGCCGCCCCTCGCCCTGCCAGCGGAACAAGACGTCCTGCCCCGTCTCATCGATGCGCCGACCGGTGATTTTCAACGCCGCCTCGCCGTATTGCGCCACGCCCAACGTCTCGATCCCGCGCGCTTCGCAGGTCTGCGCGACCCGCGCGCCATAATCGTCATCAAGGTTCACAACCGCGACGCCATCCTCCGGCAAAAGGTCGTTGAACAACCGCAGCTTGGCCTGAAAATACGTCTCCATGTCGCCGTGGTAATCAAGATGATCCTGCGTCAGGTTGGTGAAGCCCGCCGCCGCCAGACGCACGCCATCCATGCGCTTTTGATCCAAACCATGCGAAGACGCCTCCATCGCCGCGTGGCTCACCCCACCCGCCGCCATATCGGCCAGCACCTTGTGCAGCGTCACCGGCTCGGGCGTCGTGTGAAGGCCGGGCGCCGCAAATGCGCCTTCGACACCCGTCGTGCCGATATTGACCGCCGCGCGCCCGAGCGCCTCCCAGATCTGGCGCGTGAAACTCGCGACCGAGGTCTTGCCGTTCGTACCCGTGACCGCAACCATCGTCTCGGGCTGCGCCCCAAAGAACAGCGCCGCCGCATGGGCCAACGCGCCTGCCGGGTCCTCCACCACAACCAAAGCGGCGTCCGACGCGGTCAGTTCCTCCTTGGCAATCTCAGCCCCGGCACGGTCCGTCAGAACCGCCGCCGCGCCCATGCGCAACGCATATTGAATGAATTCGCCGCCATGCACCCGCGTGCCGGGTAAAGCCGCGAAAAGGTGGCCCTTTTCGACGTTTCGACTGTCGAGAGAGAGGCCAGTGATCGCCACATCATCGCCGCGCGGCGTCAGGCCCAGATCGGAAAGTCTCTTCTCGGCCATCCGGCATTCCCCTCAGTTTGAGGAATTGGATAGCTGCAAACCAAGGGGATGTTCAACATCGGGCCTGAGGCCCAGAAGCGGCGCGGTGCGCCGGATGATCTCGGCGGCGACCGGAACCGCCGTCCAACCCGCCGTGCGGCGCGGCTCGGGCCCCGAAAGCTCCGCCGCCTCGCGCAGCGTCACGATCAACACATATTGCGGGTCGTGCATAGGAAAGGCGCTGGCGAAGGTATTGAGGTTGCGGTCCTCGTAATACCCTCCCTCAGGGCGCGGCAGGTCGGCGGTGCCGGTCTTGCCGCCCACCATATAACCCTCGACCTCGCCGAAACTCGCCGTGCCGTCGGTGACAACCGCACGCAGCATGGCGTTCATCGTGGCGCTGGTTTCCTCTGACAGGATGCGCGCGCCATTCTGCGGTTCTTCGCGGCGTTCCAGCGTCGGGATAATCTCCGTTCCGCCGTTCACGATGGTCGCATAGGCCGCCGCCAGATGCAGCGGCGAGGTCGACACGCCATGACCATAGCTGATCGTCATCGTCGCCAATTCGCCCCACCGCGGCGGGGTCAGCGGCACGCCCGATGCGGCCTCCACCAATTCGATTTCCGTGGGCTCCAGCAGGTTCAACTGCGCCAGGAAATGCTCCTGCCGCGCGGCCCCGATCACGCGTGCAATCCGGGCCGTGCCGATGTTGGACGAATGGATCAGGACATCAGCGACGGTTTGCTCCGGGCCATAGCTGCGGAAATCGCGGATCGCAAAGCCCGCCATGCGAACCGGGCCGGTCGTGTCGATCATGTCGTAGGGGCTGAACAGGTTGAGTTCCAGCGCCTGCGCGATGGTGAACGTCTTGAAAACGCTTCCCAATTCGTAAACACCCTGCACCGCGCGGTTAAACAGCGGGCTGTCGGCTTGATCCCCTTCGGTCAGCGGTCTTGGCCGGGCGTTCGGGTCGAAATCCGGCAGGCTCGCCATCGACAGAACCTCGCCGGTATGCACGTCAAGCAACACCGCCGCGGCCCCGCGGGCATTCATCAACGCCATGCCACCGGCCAGCACCTCTTCGACCGCCGATTGCACCGTAAGATCCAGCGACAACATGAGCGGATCAACCCGCGCCGGGTCGCGCAATTCGGCGTCGTATTGCGCCTCGACACCCGCGATGCCGATCACCTCGGCCGCATTCACCGCCTCTTCGCCAAAGCTCGCCCCGCCAAGGACATGCGCGGCGATCGAGCCGTTGGGATAAAGCCGCATCTCGCGCGGCCCGAACAGCAATCCGGGCGAGCCGATGTCATGCACCAACTGCTCCTGCTCGGGCGAAATATAGCGCCGCAACCAGATGAACCGACTGTCCCCGGTAAAGCGCCGATAAAGGTCGTCGGCGTCCATTTCCGGGAAGATCTCGGCCAGCCCGTCGGCCGCTTGACGGGGATAAATGATGTCCTGCGGATGCGCATAAAGCGCGTTGGTGGCGAAATTCGTGGCCAGCAGGCGCCCGTGCCGGTCGGTAATGTCGGCGCGCGTGTTCAGGATCGTGGGCCCCTGGTTCAGGACCCGCGGCTCGGTCGGCTCGGTGGTGGCAAGCGCCGCCATCTGGTAGCCGACCGCGCTGAACGCCATCACGAAGCAGACCGCGACCAGCAGAAGGCGGCTTTCGGCGCGCACCCGGAGTTTGTCACGCTGCGCCTCATGGCGCAGGCGCAGGTTCTCTTTCTCAACGTTATCAGGGTTTTCGCCGCGCGCGCGGGCATCAAGGATACGCGTCAACGGACGCAACGGGATGCGCAGGCTCATAGCGGCTCCTCCTCGGAATATCCGTCCGGAAGCGAGG
Organism: uncultured Roseicyclus sp.; assembly: GCA_964586895.1. Classification (GTDB taxonomy): domain Bacteria; phylum Pseudomonadota; class Alphaproteobacteria; order Rhodobacterales; family Rhodobacteraceae; genus Gymnodinialimonas. The sequence goes on along the minus strand of CAZPJO010000160.1, from coordinate 2,893 downwards.
CATTGTCATGCAACGCGTCGGGCGCGGGGAACGGGATCTGCGCCGCGTCGCCGAATTGATCGGGGGCCAGCGGCAACAGGCCAAGACGGTCGAAATTGAACTGCGCCAACTCGCGCAGGCGGTCGGGACGATTGAGATAGGCCCATTCGGCGCGCAACACGCCCAAACGCTCATGCTCGGCGGCGATCTGGCGTTGCAGGCGGTCGACATCGCGGTCGGCTATCTGGGTCTGGATCGTCTGGTGATAGGCCCAATATCCAAGGCCAATCACGATCACGGCGGCGACAAGCGTGGTGAAGCGCATCACGAAAACCTCACATCTGGCAGGCCAAGGGTGGCCGGATCAATCGGGTCTGCGGGTGCCTCGGTCCGCGTCGCGATGCGCAGTTTGGCCGAGCGCGCGCGCGGATTGCGGGCAATCTCATCGGCGTCCGGTGCGATGGCCTTGCGCGGGGTCAACTCGAACGCGGGCGTCTTCGCCTCGGCCTCGGGCGCATACCGCGAGCCACCGCCACCGGTGCTTGACCGCTCGGCCATGAAGCGCTTCACGATCCGATCCTCTGACGAATGGAACGTCACCACGGCCAGCTTTCCGCCCGGCCGCAGCGCCCGTTCCGCCGCCATCAGCCCCTGCGCCAATTGCCCGAATTCATCATTCACCGCGATGCGGATCGCCTGGAACGACCGGGTGGCCGGGTGGCTTTGCCCCGGCTTTTTGCGGGGCAGGCATTTCTCGACGATACCGGCAAGTTGCAGGGTCGATTGGATCCGATACTTAGACCGCTCGGCAACAATTGCCTTGGCGATCCGCCGCGCGGCGCGCTCTTCGCCGTAGTGATACAGGATGTCGGCCAGAAGCGCCTCGGACGCCTCATTCACAAGATCCTCCGCCGACACGCCCGCCTGCCCCATCCGCATATCCAGAGGCCCGTCGCGCATGAAGGAAAAGCCGCGCTCGGCCTGATCAAGCTGCATCGACGACACGCCCAGATCGAGCGTCACGCCATCCAAAGGCTCACCGGCCAAATCGTCCAGTTCCGAAAACGTGCCCTGCACAAGCCGAAGCCGGTCCCCGAAGGTCCCGGCCCAATCCGACGCCATTTCGAACGCCAAAGGATCACGATCCACCCCAATCACCCGATCCGCACCCCTATCCAGCAAGCCACGGGCGTATCCACCAGCGCCGAAGGTTCCGTCCAACCACACGCCAGTAATCGGGCCCGCGCGCTCCAGGATTGCGCCAAGAAGGACGGGGGTATGGGGGGTGTCGGTCATGTTTCATGTTCTGTCACCGGGGTGGGTTTGGCCGGGTTGGCCAAGGAAATCGGGCGGAAGAATTCTTTGTCGCCGCGCTTGCGGGCCAACATTTCGGCCAGGCGGTCTTTGGTGGCCTTGCTGTCGACGGGCTTCAGGATGCGGAATGTCGTCCCCTTGCCCTGGAAGGTCGCGACCCCATCAAGGTTCAGCCTGTCGCGCGCCGGGCCGGGCAAAACGAACCGACCGGTGTCGTCCACCTGCACCTCGTCACACAGCGAAAAGTATAGAATTTCAAGGATTTCACGGTCTTCTTCGCCCTGGGGCATGGCCTGAATATTGGCGCTCAGCTCATCGAAGGCATCACCCGACAGGCATTCCACGAAATCGACGTCGGGCTCACCATAAGCGATAAAGAGGCGTGGGGGATCACCGGGGCCGCAGCGCGCATCACCGGCCTGCAAGGCACGACGGAACTTGGCCGGGAGCGAAACCCGGCCCTTTCCATCAACCTTGCACTCGTTGGTGCCCTGAAACCACGTGTCCACGTCGCTTTCGCCTCAAACTTGCCACATTGTGGCCGCATTGATTGTCCCGGAAATGGAAACGGCGGCTGAGGAAGCTGCCACTCCTCAACCGCCGCCCTCGTCCCATTTCTGGGGTGTCCGACTCCGCAAACTACCTGGGGGGATGTCTGCTCGCTTGCGGGCCGGATCTCTTTGTTCGACGCAATTGAGATGCCTGTATGAACCTGCCTATTTTTATTTTGGTTCGGGTCTTGGTGACCCTTTTGTTGTCTCAATCTGCCGATGAACAATATGTCTCATGGGACAAGCTCCCAATCAATACCTTTTTACGGGACTTTACCCCAATTTGTTGATTTTGACCCCATTCCAACACTGCATCTTGTGCCGATCCGCACCGGAAGAACGCGCCATGTAGTAGGCACACGCCAGGAAGCACCCACGATATGGGGGCTCTCCGCGGATCCGGAGAGAAGTGGCAGTAGATGGAAGTTTTTTACCGGAAAATCCCAAGATCCTCAGATGATCTTGCTTTGTTCCGGTCGAATGTGATTCGTTTCACCCGCAAGCGCGCCGAAATCACGGCCCGTCGCGCGACGGTTCAGGCCATGCCGCCGTCGATGAAGCGTCGGGCAAGGGCTGCATAGGCCTCGGCCATCGGGCTGTCGCCGGCGGCAATCGGCACGCCCGCATCGCCCGCCACCCGCGTCTCAAGGTCGATGGGAAGCGTGCCAAGAAACGGCAGACCGGCCTCGGCGGCGGCGTTCATCACCCCGCCCTGCCCAAAGATATGCGCCTCATGACCGCAATTGGGGCAATGGAACGCGCCCATATTCTCGATCAGGCCCAGGATCGGCGTCTTGAGCGTCTTGAACATATCAAGCGCCTTGCGCGCATCCAGAAGCGCCACGTCCTGCGGCGTCGACACGATGATCGCACCCGTCACGTCGGATTTCTGGCACAGGGTCATCGCCACATCGCCCGTTCCCGGCGGCAGATCGACCAGCAAAACGTCGAGCTCGCCCCATTCCACCTGCGTCAGCATCTGTTGCAGCGCGCCCATCAACATCGGCCCGCGCCCCACCACGGCCTTTTCCTCGGGCAGCATGACGCCG
>CAZPJO010000159.1:0-6060 GCA_964586895.1 uncultured Roseicyclus sp. | reverse complement strand
CCTCGCCACCGCCGATCATTCCCCAATTCAACCGCGCCATATCACGCCTCCTGCGCCTCTTCATCTTGCCCGAAAAACCTCCCCCGTAGGGTCGGCCAGCCTCAAAATCCTATGGATTCCAGATATTTCCGGTTTGCGATCGCATCGTCGAGTGGCCGAACATCAAGGGTCGGATCGCAATCCTGTTCAACGGTGCACCACCCCTCGAACCCATGGTCCAGCAAAACCTTGCGCACCGCCTCGAATTGCACATCCCCTTGGCCCAGATTGCAAAAAATTCCCTGCCCGCATGCCTCATAAAACCCTGTGCCCTTGGCGATGACATCCGCCTTAACAACAGGGGCGATATCTTTGAAATGCATGTAGGAAATGCGATCCATATGGCGCGCCATGAAGGCCACGGGATCAAAACCGGCATAGGAATGGTGCCCGGTGTCAAAGCAGATCTTAAGAAGATCTTCAGGAACCTCTGCTAGCAGTCTCTCCAGTTCCGGCTCGAAATCCATGAAGCCTGCGGCATGTGCGTGGATCCCCACGGTCAGGCCGTAGTCTTCCACTCCCATCCGGGCAATATGCGCGATGCGGTCGCGAAATGCGGTCCACTCGGCCGTGTCCATTTGCTCTGCGGCCTCTGCGCGACCTGCCGTTGGCGCGCGCCGGGGTGAGATTGAGTCAATTAATACAAGATGTTGCGCCCCATGTGCGGCCAGGGCCTTGCAGGTTCGCGACGCCCCATCAAGCACATCATCCCAAGCCTCCGGGTCATGGAACGGCCGAAACACAACACCACCGATCAACTCAAGATCATGCTCGCTCAGCGCCTCGCCAAGTTCCATTGGATCCTCGGGCATGAAGCCCACCGGCCCCAGTTCGATCCCGGTATATCCCGCCTCTGCGCAGTCCTTCAAAACACTGCGCCAGGTCGGATTGCGCGGATCGCCGGCGAATTCGACACCCCAGGAACAAGGTGCATTTCCTATACGGATTGTCATTTTTTCCCTTTCAAATCTGAGGGATAGAAACCCAGCCGCCGGATGAGGCAGCCGCAAAGGCGGTGTCGATCACGCAAGCCACCTCCAGCCCATCGCGAAACGTCGGCCAGACGGCCTTTCCGGTTTCGATGGCATGAAGAAAGTCGCGCGCTTCGATTATGATCTGATCCTGATATCCGGTCCCATGCCCTGGCCCCTGGCAAAACGGCAGATAATCCGGGTGCTCCGGCCCGGTCAGGATCTTCGCAAAACCGCGCGTCGCCACGGGCCCATCGGCGCGGTAAAGGTGGACGGCATTTTGATCCTCCTGATCAAAGCGGATGGACCCTTTTGTTCCATGAATCTCATAGGTATAGCCCATTTTCCGGCCCGTCGCGACGCGGCTGAAATAGAGGTGCCCCATGGCCCCGCTCTCAAAACGCACCATCATTTGCGCGTGGTCATCATTGTCCACGTCGCCACCGGGGCGTTTCGCATGGACCGTCTCGATCCGCGCAGAAACCTCCGCCATCGGGCCGACCAAGGCCAGCGCGCAATTGATCATGTGCGGTGCCAGATCTCCCATGCATCCATTCGCCCGCCCACGCGTGCGCCACGTCGCGGGCAGATCGGGATCGGCGAGGAAATCTTCGGTGTGCTCCCCCCGAAACCACGTCACGTCCCCGATCGCCCCCTCTGTCAAAAGCTGCCGCACGAATTGCGTCGCCGGGGTTCTGACGTAATTGAAACCGATCATGTTCGGCAAACCACTGGCGTCCGCTGCAGCGACCATCGCGCGCGCATCATCGAGAGATGCCCCCAGTGGCTTTTCGCAAAATACCGGCTTTCCGGCCGCAAAAGCCGCCTGCGCAATGGCGCAATGTGTGGTCTGAGGAGACGCGATCACGATTGCATCGACGGCCGAATCCGCCACCATCTTTCGCCAATCGCCTGTCGCTCGCGCGACGCCATAGGCCGCGCGATACCGCTCTGCCGACGCTTCGGATGAGGCCGCGATCATTTCCAACCGCGGGCGCAATGCCGTGTTGAACACCGCCCCGACCGAGGCCATGGCAACCGCATGGGCCTTGCCCATGTAGCCACCGCCGATCAGACCGATACCGATCTCCGCCATGGCACGCCCTTCCTCGCTGATGCTTGTTGCAACCGGTTGCAAAACTCGTATCCTGACCGCACATTCGGCGCAATAGCGATCGACCCACACTCGAACGACGGCGCCTTTCAACGGGGAGACATCATGACCGCTGGACGTGAGACCATCCGGCTAACGGTTGCGCAGGCCATCGTGCGTTACCTGATGAGCCAGTTCATCGAGATCGACGGCGTCGAGACGCGGATCTGTGGCGGCGGTTTCGGGATCTTCGGTCACGGCAACGTCCCCTGTTTGGGGGAAGCTCTGTTTCCCGTGCACGATGAATTGCCGCTTTATCGCGGCCAGAACGAACAAAGTATGGGCTTCGCGGCAGCGGCCTATTCCAAGTATCATCTGCGCAAGCGTTTCATGTTTTGCACGGCCTCCGCAGGGCGCGGAACAGCGAACCTGCTGACAGCGTCGGCCTTGGCCCATGCCAACCGCCTGCCGATGCTGATGCTGTGTGGGGATACGTTCTTGACGCGCCTGCCCGATCCCGTGCTGCAGCAGCTTGAACACTTCGGCAATCCGACCCTCGGCCTGAACGATGCGTTCAAGGCGGTGACCCGCTTTTGGGATCGCATCACACATCCCGCCCAGGTGATCCAATCCCTTCCGGCGGCCCTGAACACGATGCTCGACCCGGCGGATTGCGGGCCTGCCTTCCTTGCCTTGCCGCAAGACTTGCAAGGGTGGGCCTATGATTATCCAGCCGCGTTTTTCGAACGGCGCGTGCATCGCATTCGACGGCAGGCACCCGATGCGGCGGAAATCGCAGACGCGGCTAAGCTGCTCTCCGGGGCCAAACGCCCGATGATCATCGCGGGCGGTGGCGTGCAATATTCCGGCGCGGTGGCCGAGTTGACCACTTTCGCGGACGCGCACGCGATCCCCGTCGTTGAAACAATCGCTGGCCGCGCGAACATGGTGGCCGAGCACGCCTTGAACATCGGACCGGTGGGCGTGACAGGATCGGACTCGGCCAATGTCATCGCCGCAAAGGCGGATGTGATCCTGGCAGTGGGCACGCGGCTGCAGGATTTCACGACCGGGTCATGGACCGCCTTCGCAAAAGACGCGAAAATCATCGCGATGAACGTTGGCCGCCACGACGCGACAAAGCACCTTTCACAACCTGTCGTTGGAGACGCGAAACTTGGCCTTGTCGCACTTGGCCAGGCGCTGGAAGACTATGTTGCGCCGACGGGTTGGACCGACCACGCGCGGGCAGAACGGGTGAAATGGGACAGCTACGTGGCCACCAACGTTGCCCATGGGAACGGGCCGAATTCTTACACCCAGGCCATCGGCGTGGTGAACGAGCTTTGCGACGCGCGCGATCGAATTGTGACAGCCGCAGGCGGATTGCCGGCGGAGGTCACCGCCAATTGGCGCACGCGCGACATCGGCACTGTCGATGTGGAGTTCGGCTTCAGTTGCATGGGGTATGAAATCGCCGGTGGGTGGGGCGCACGCATTGCACAATCCGAACTTGAGTCCACAGCGGACACTGTCGTATTTGTGGGAGATGGTAGCTACTTGTTGATGAATTCCGATATTTACTCAAGTGTCCTGACGCAAAAGAAATTGATCGTCCTTGTGCTCGACAACGGCGGCTTTGCGGTCATCAACAAGCTGCAGAACAATACCGGAAACGAGAGTTTCAACAACCTGATCAAGGATTGTCCAGCCGTGCCGGAGCCATTCGCCGTCGACTTCGAAGGGCACGCCCGGTCAATGGGCGCGGATGCTGTCACGGTGGCAAACCCGGCGGAATTGGGCGAGGCATTCAAGCGTGCAAAGGCCGCTGACAAGACAACCGTGATCGTCATGCAGGTCGATCCCTACGATGGCTGGACGACCGAAGGCCACACCTGGTGGGAGGTCGGCACCGCCGAAGTATCCGAAAGCGCAACCGTCCGCGAAAAGCACGCGGAATGGGAATCCGAGCGCGTGAAGCAGCGGCAGGGGATCTGATGGGCGACCATGTGATCGACGGTATCCGCAGGGGCCGTTTCGTGGTGATCGGACGCGTCGGCATGGACCTGTCGCCCGTGGACCGCGCACGCGCGGAAGATGCCACGGAGATGGCCGTTGCGATGGGCGGATCAAGCGCGAATATCGCGGCCGGGTTGGTAAAGCTCGGGCTCAAAGCCGATCTGGTGACCTGCGTTTCCGATGACGCGGTGGGGCGGTATTGCTTGAACCAACTCGATGCGTATGGCGTGGGCCGGAGCCATGTGCGCACGATCCGGGGCGAAGAACGGACGTCACTGGCCGTTTACGAGACCCGGGTCGACGACCACCAATCGGTCATCTATCGCAACAACGCCGCCGATTTCCAAATGTCCGCCGCGGATGTGGAGGCAGTGGACTACGGCGCCTTCTCGGCCCTGATCACGGCGGGCACCGTATTTGCCGCAGAGCCGTCGCGCAGCGCCGCGTTTCGGGCGTTTGACCTGGCGCGGGCTGCGGGTCTGCCGATTATCTTTGACGTGGATTATCGCCCCTATTCCTGGCCCTCGCCCGAGGTTGCGGCGGACGTCTTGTCGCGCGCTGGCGCACTGTCGAACGTGATCGTCGGGAATGACGAGGAATTTGGTTTCATGGCCGGTGACTTCGACAAAGGCCTTGCCAAGGCGCGGTCGCTTGCCGACACCACAGCCGCAATCGTCATCTACAAATTGGGGGCCGAAGGCGCCGTGACCTTTGCCAACGGTGCCGAGATCAGGACCGGCATCTATCCTGCCGAGGCAGTGAAGCCGACGGGTGCGGGCGATAGCTTTATGGCCGGTCTGATGGCGGGTCTGGCCGAGGGTCGTCCGCTGAAAGAGGCCGTGCTGCGCGGCTCGGCCTGTGCGTCAATCGTGGTGTCGAAGCCGGGATGCGCGCCCGCTATGCCCAATACCGCCGATTTGAACGCCTTTTTGGCCGAACAGCCCGGCCCGACAGCTGCCTGAAAGGGAACGCAAGATGCACATTGCTCCGCATGACAACAAGAACACGGCCATCGTTGATGTGGGCGACACGCATGTGCCGCTGACGTACTTCAACATCGTAAAACTGAAAGCCGGAGAGCACTTCGACTACAAGCTGGATGGCTACGAGACCTGCATCGTCCCTGCGACAGGCACGGTGGATGTCGAAGTCGGCGGCATGACATTCGACCAGATCGGGAACCGCGGGCACGACGTCTGGGATGGCGACCCAGAGGGGGTTTACGTGCCCACTGCAACGGGCGCGCGCATCACCGCGCGGACCGATACCGAAACGTTCATCGCAGGCGCGAAATTCGCCGAAACCCTGACGCCATTCGCGGTGCGCACGCCCGAGTTGGACCTTGTTCAATACGGCAGCGATGACACGAAAACACATCGCAAAATCAAACATATCCTTGGCGCGAGCCACCATGATCGCGTCGGACGGCTTTTGGTGTCGGAACTATTCACCGTCGGAGCGGGAGGGTGGTCGGGGTTTCCGTCTCACAAGCACGATACCGACCGGCTGCCAGATGAAACGCGCCACGACGAATGCTACAATTTTCGGTTCAAACCGAATTCCGGATCGGGCCTGCAGATGCTTCAGCGCGAGGATAATAAACCCGGCGACGCCTATCACATCATGGACGGCTCGACCGTTTTGATCGACAAGGGATATCACCCCTGCTGCGCCTTGCCGGGGTATGAAATGTACTATTTCACGATCCTCGGCGGCCTATCCCAGCGCGGCCTGAAACAGTATTTCCAACCGACCCATGCAGATCAGTTGCACACGATCCCGGGCATCATGGATATGGTGGCAAAGTTCAAATGACGTTGGTCACGTTGCGCGACGTTTTGCAGCCGGCGTTGACCGAAGGCTATGCGGTTCCCGGGCTGGTGTGCCTGGGCTGGGAAGACATGCGGGCCTATGCGATGGCCGCGCAGGAGGAACGCG
>CAZPJO010000158.1:0-6088 GCA_964586895.1 uncultured Roseicyclus sp. | reverse complement strand
ACCATCGACAGCGCGTCGATGTTCAACAAGGCGATGGAGCTGATTGAAACGAAAGAGTTTTTCGGCGTCACGCCCGCGCAGATCGAGACCGTTATTCACCCGCAAAGCATCGTGCATGCCCTGGTGGGGTTCAACGACGGGGCGTTGATGGCGCATCTGGGCGCGCCGGACATGCGCCACGCCATCGGCTATGCGCTGCATTATCCAGACCGGCGCGATCTGCCGGTGGCGCGGATCGACCTGGCGCAGCTTGCGACGCTGGAATTCTATGCGCCGTGTGACACCCGGTATCCGGCGTTGAGAATTGCGCGCGCCGTGATGGAAACCGGTGGGCACGCAGGGTGCGTTTTCAATGCCGCCAAGGAGACGGCGTTGGACGGTTTTCTGGCCGGTCGCATCGGCTTCATGGACATGAGCGGCGTCGTCGAGGCCACGCTTGACGCGATGTCGTCAAAGATCGGCCTTTCAAATGCCGTCGAAACCCTTGAGGACGTGCTGCAAACCGACCACATGGCACGTAAGACCGCCTGGACCGCAATCGAGCATCACGAGAAAGAGGCACGCTAGATGGATCTTCTTCCCGCATTCGGCAATTTGGGCTTCACGTTACTGGCCTTTGTCGTCGCCCTTTCGATCATCGTGGCGATCCACGAATACGGCCATTACATCGTGGGCCGCTGGTCGGGGATCCATGCAGAGGTGTTCTCCATCGGCTTCGGCCCGGTCCTGTTCAGTCGGATCGACAAACGCGGCACCCGGTGGCAATTGGCGGCCTTGCCCTTTGGCGGCTACGTCAAGTTTCTTGGGGATGCCAACGCGGCCTCGGCCGGGGCGGATGGGGCCGTGCTTGATGCGCTTGATCCGGTGGAGCGGCGACGCTCCATGCCCGGTGCGCCGCTTTGGGCGCGCGCGCTGACCGTTGCGGCGGGGCCGGTGTTCAATTTCATCCTGTCGATTGCCATCTTTGCGGGCATCGTCATCGTCAGCGGTCAGGCCGTGGACGAGGCGCGCGTGGGCGCACCCAAGGCGCTTCCGGCAGAGGTCGTGACGCTTGAGCAGGGCGATCTGATCACCGCCATCGAGGGCGAGCCGGTCGAGGCGTTGGCCGATGTGTTTGAGCTGGCCCGCGCGCTCGATCCGGCCCCGCTTGTGACCTATGACATCGAGCGTGACGCGCAGGCGATGCAGGTCGACGCGGCCTTTCCGCTTTTGCCGATCGTGCAAAGCGTGGCCCCGCAATCGGCGGCCATCGCGGCGGGCATTGCGGAAGGGGACGTGATCCTGACGGTGGACGGCGCGCCGATCCACGGCTTCAGCCAGCTTCGCGCCTTTGTCGATGCCTCCGAAGGCGCGCCGCTTGCCCTTGAAGTGTGGCGCGCGGGCGAGATTTTGAACCTGACGCTGAGCCCGCGACAGACGGACCTGCCCACCGGCGACGGGTTCGAGACGCGGTGGCTGATCGGGATAACCGGCGGTTTGATTTTCGAGCCCGAGACCCAAAGCGTCGGCCCGTGGGAGGCCGTGAGTTTCGGCTTCAATCAGGTGACGTTCATCATCGAAAGCTCGCTTGACGGGTTGTGGCACATCATCACCGGGGCGATCTCAAGCTGTAACCTGCAAGGGCCCATCGGCATTGCGGAAACCTCCGGGGCGGCGGCCAGTCAAGGGTTGGATAACTTCATCTGGTTCATCGCGGTGCTGTCGACGGCGGTGGGGTTGTTGAACCTGTTCCCGATCCCGGTTCTCGATGGCGGGCATCTGGTGTTCCACGCCTATGAAGCGGTGACGGGCAAGCCGCCGTCGGACAAGGTGCTGCGCGCGTTCATGTCGGTGGGCCTGTTCATGTTGCTGTCGCTGATGCTGTTCGCGCTGACCAACGATATCTGGTGCTGATCAGCGCGGGCGTGGCGCAGATTTGGTTGGCTGGACCGGGGCGCGACATCTTACGAAATCGTTAAATCTTCATGTCGGGACCAAGGTTTCGACACATTTCGACGCGATCTTTGGGCGAAGTAATCCTTGTATGGAGTTCGCGACGTTATGCGTTACCTTGCCCAAAGCACCCGCGGCATGACCCAGATTGTGTTGCTCAATATGGATCGTTTCCTGACGCCGTTGCTGATCACGGCGGCGCTGACCCTTGCGGGATGGATCCTGAGCCTGTCGTAGGCTTGCCAGAGCACAGGTCCTGCGCGGCCAAGCCCCGGAAATCACGTCTTTTCCCGATGTGATCTTGTTGGCGCGCCGTGCCGGATCGGCCACAGATTGTGACAAAGCGCGAGAAAGACACAACACTTCCCCCACATGCGTTTGACTAGCCCTTGGGCGCAGGCTACCCAGTGGGTGTCTGCAAATTTGACCAATGGGTGGGATTCTATGGTCCTCCGTGCTTTTTCGCACTTGTCCGACTTCACCGGACGCGCTGTGACCGCTGCTGTTTTGATGTGTGTTCTGCTTTTGTCGGCACCCATTGCATCTGCACAAACGTTCAATTTCAACGCCATCGATATTCAGGGCAACGCACGCACCAATGATGCGTCGGTCCTGCAGGTCGCGGGCCTGACGCCGGGGCAGTCGATCTCGGCCGGGCAGGTCAACGACGCGCTGCAACGGTTGCAGAACTCGGGCCTGTTCGAACGGGTCGATGTCGCGCCAAGTGGCAACACGCTTGTCATCACGGTGGTGGAATTCCCGACGATCAACCGCATCGCGATCGAGGGCAACCGCCGGGTCGATGACGAAGACCTGCTTGGCGTGATCTCGTCGACGCCGCGCCGGGTCTATTCGCCGATCACGGCCGAGCGGGACGCCGCCGCAATTGCCGAGTTCTACCGCGAGTCCGGTCGCCTGACCGCGACCGCCGTGCCGCAGATCATCCGCCGCGACGAAGGCCGGGTCGATCTTGTGTTCGAAGTGACCGAAGGGGCCGTGGTCGAAACCCAGCGCATCGCGTTTGTGGGCAACCGCGACTATTCCGACCGCCGATTGCGCCAGATCCTCGAAAGCACGCAGGCGGGGCTTTTCCGCGCGCTGATCCGGTCGGATACGTTCATCCAGGATCGCATCGCGCTCGATCGTCAGTTGCTGACGGATTTCTACCAGGATCGTGGCTATATCGATTTCCAGATCCTGTCGGTCACGCCCGAGTTGAGCCGCGACCGGGGGGCGTATTTTGTGACGTTCAACATCCGCGAGGGCCAAAGCTACCGTATCGGCGCGCTGAACGTGCGTTCCGAATTGCCGGGCGCGGATGCCAATGACTTCCAGGGCGCGATCAATATCCGCCCCGGCGTCCGCTATAGCCCGCGGATCATCGACAATGTCGTCACGCGGATGGAAAATCTTGCCGCCGATCAGGGCCTTCGCTTCGTGCGGATCGAGCCCGTCGTCACCCGCGACGATGCAAACCTGATCGTGAATGTCGAGTTCCTGATCACCCGCGGCGAGCGCGTCTTCGTGGAGCGCATCGATATCGAGGGCAACCAGACCACGCTGGATCGTGTGATCCGGCGGCAATTCGACGTGGTTGAAGGCGACCCGCTGGACCCCGCGCAAATCCGCGCCGCCGCCGAACGCATTCGCGCCACCGGGTTCTTCTCCGATGTGACGGTCGATGGCCGTCCGGGCACCGCAGAAGAACAGGTGATCATCGACGTGGATGTCGAAGAGCAACCTACCGGATCGCTTGGCTTTTCGGCCAACTTCTCGACCGACGGTGGCCTTGGCTTTGCGGTGAATTTCTCGGAGCAGAATTTCCTTGGCCGTGGTCAGGCCGTGTCGTTGAGCCTGAATACGGTCGACGGGTCGCAATCGCTGAGCTTTTCGTTCACGGAGCCCGCGTTCCTGCGCCGGGATCTGGCGCTTGGACTGTCGGCCTTTTACACGCAGACGCAGCAGCAAAACACAGACGCGTTCGACACGGTCCGCTTTGGCGTCGGCACGAGCCTGGCCTTCCCGATCAGTGAAAACGGGCGGGTGCGGGTGTTCTACAATTTTGACCGTGATGAAATATCGGGGCTCAGGCTTGCGGACGATTCGCCGATCCTGACGCGGGAGCCGTCGGAGGCCGACACATCGCGCGTTGGCGTCGCCTACAGCTTTGACAACCGCGCCACGGGTCTCAACCCGAATGCCGGTGTCGCGTTCTCGTTTACCGGCGAATATGCCGGGCTCGGCGGGGATACGGAATTCTTCCGCTCGAATGTGCGCGCGGTTGCGGAAACCCGTGTCGCCCGTGAAGAGGTCACGTTGCGCGCCTCGTTTGAAGGAGGTGCGATCAATGCAATCGGTGATGACGGCACCCGGATCGCAAACCGCTTTTCGTTGAATTCGCGGCAGATGCGCGGCTTTGAAAGCGGCGGCCTTGGCCCACGTGACCTGAACGCTGGCAACCAGAACTTCCTGGGCGGCAATTTCTTTGCGGTGGCCCGCTTCGAGGCGGCTTTCCCGCTGCCGCTGCCGGATGAATATGGCATCTCGGGCGGCGTGTTCGCCGATGTGGGCTCGGTCTGGGGGCTGGATGACACGGTCGGGGCCGGGGGCAACGAGGTGGATGACAGCTTCAGCCTGCGCTCTGCGGTTGGTGTGTCGATCTTCTGGGACACGGCGCTCGGGCCGCTGCGCTTCAACTTCTCGCATCCGGTCCAGTTCGAAGATTTTGACCGGACCCGGAATTTCGACTTCACGGTCGAGGCACGTTTCTGACGCCGATGGCTTGGGGTCGTCCTATCTTGCACGCCGCCGCCTTCGGGTTGGCGGTGCTTGCGTTTTCCGCACCCGATGCGCGCGCGCAAAGCGGCCCCGTTGCGAGCGATATTCTTGTCCTCAATCAGGATCGCCTTCTGGGTCAGACGCAATACGGGCTCCGGATTCAGCGCGAGCTTGAAGCGGCATCGGCGGCGCTCGCGGCGCAGAATCGCGAGATCGAGGCGCAGTTGATGGCAGAAGAGCTTCAGCTGACGGAATTGCGCGAAACCCTTGAGACGGCCGAGTTTCGCGAATTGGCCGACGAATTCGACGAAAGGGTGACCGGCATTCGCGCGGCGCAGGATGCAAAGACCCGTGATCTGCAAGCGCAGGCCGAAGCGGCGCGGCAACGGTTCTTTGAAGAGATCGTGCCGATCCTTCTGGATCTGGTGGAGGCAGAGGGGGCGGCGGTCTTGCTTGATAGCCGGTCGGTGCTTTTGTCGGCGGGCAGTGTCGATATCACCGACCGCGCCATTGCCGCAATCGACGCGGCGCTTTCGCAGGGCGGCGTGACGCCCTTGTTCACCACGTTCGACTGAGCCCGTTTGCCGCCGTCGGGCTCACGCGGAACGCAAGCCACGCGCGCCGCACGACTTGCCGCGCGCCGGTGGAGTTGCTAGGCCACCGCGAGTAATTGTCCCAGCACCGGAGCGTTCCCATGACGGTCGAGACCCAGACCACCGCCGATATCGACCTGATCCAGCGCATTCTGCCGCATCGCTATCCGTTCCTGCTGATCGACAAGGTGCGTGACATCGACCCGTTCAAATCGGCACTGGGGATCAAGAACGTCACCGTGAACGAGCCGCATTTTCAAGGGCATTTTCCCGGCGTGCCGATCATGCCCGGTGTCACCATCGGCGAGGCGATGGCGCAGACGGCGGCGGTGATGGTGGGCGTGTCGGCGGATTTGGCCGACAAGAATTTTCTGGTCTATTTCATGGGCATCGACGCGGCCAAGTTCCGCCGCAAGGTGGTGCCGGGGGACGTGCTGGAACTGCGGGTGAATGTCACGCGCGGCAAGCCCGGCGGCAAGGTCTGGAAGTTCGATGGCCGGGCCGAGGTCGAGGGGGAGCTGGCCTGCGAATGCAGCTTCACCGCGATGATGGACCTGCCGCAGGGAGGGGCCTGATGAGCGTCGATCCCACGGCCCGGGTGCATCCTTCGGCGGTGGTCGAGCCCGGCGCGGTGATCGGGCCGAGGTGTTCTGTCGGGCCGTTTTGCCTTGTTGGGGCCGAGGTGACGCTTGGCGCGGATGTGACGCTGAAATCCCATGTGGTTCTGGCGGGTTGGACGGAGGTCGGCGATGGCTGCGAGATCTTTCCTTTCGCCTCTATCGGTG
>CAZPJO010000157.1:360-6104 GCA_964586895.1 uncultured Roseicyclus sp. | reverse complement strand
GCCTTGATCCCGTCGCGCATCGCGGCGAGGTCAACGACCGCGGGCACGCCGGTGAAATCCTGCATAAGAACGCGCGCCGGACGGTAGGCGATCTCGCGCGGGTTCTTGCCGCCTTGCGCGGCCCACTCGCTGAACGCCTTGATGTCATCGACGCTGACGGTCTTGCCATCCTCGAACCGAAGCATGTTTTCCAACACCACCTTCAACGCCGCCGGCAGCTTGGAGAAATCGCCAAGTCCCGCCGCCTCGGCGGCCGCGATGGAATAATAGGCGACCGATTGGCCCCCAACGGTCAATGTCTTGCGGGTTTTCGATGAATCGTGGCCGACGGTGATGGGCATGAAATGCGCCTCCTTTTCCGGGTCTGGCTGCGGAATGGGTCTGTTCTACCTCCGGTTGCCATCCAACGGGCGCACCATCAATGGAACAAATCGTCTCTATGGCGTTCTGTATGCGATTGCATACCGTGTTGGCAAGCCCCCCCGCGCAGACAACCCTACCCGTATCGGCCTTGGAAAACCGCTCCGGCAAATCGCCCCTGCGCCAGTGGCGCCCAAACCGCCCCTTCCCCAAATCCGTTAAACCCGATACCGCTTGGCGCCATGACGTTGCATGTCACCGATCTCGGCTGCGCGCGCGGGCCCGCGCAAGTCCTTGCGAATGTGTCCTTTTCCGTGGCTCCAGGCGAGGCATTGATCCTGCGCGGGCCCAACGGCGCGGGCAAGACCACGCTTCTGCGAACGCTGGCCGGGCTGACCCCGCCGCTTGCGGGCACGCTTGCGCATGACGACGGCGCGATTGCCTACGCGGCCCATGCCGATGGCCTCAAGACCCAACTGACCGTGACCGAAAACCTCGTCTTCTGGGCCGGTGTCTTCGGAACCTCCGACCTTGCCCCCGCGATCAAAGCCTTCGACCTCGCCCCCCTCGCCCATCGCCGCGCGGGCGAGCTTTCCGCCGGGCAGAAACGCCGCCTGTCCCTTGCCCGCCTGCTGGTCACCGGGCGCCCGATCTGGTGCCTGGACGAGCCAACCGTCTCGCTCGACGCTGAGAACACCGCGCGGTTCGCCGCCGCGGTCGAGGCGCACCTCGGCAGCGGGGGCAGCGCCGTCATCGCCACCCATATCGACCTTGGCCTGCCCAACGCCCGCACGCTCGACATCACGCCATTCATCGCGCGCGGGCTGGCACCGGGCGACCCGTTCGGCGACGTCTTCACCGAGGCCGCGCCATGATCGGCCTGCTGAAACGCGACCTGGCGCTTGCCATCCGCGCAGGCGGTGGCTTTGGCCTGTCGCTGGCGTTCTTCCTGATCTTCACAGCGCTTGTGCCGTTTGGCATCGGCCCCGAGACCGGGCGGATTTCCGAGATCGCGGCGGGGCTCTTGTGGCTTGGCGCACTTCTGGCGTGCCTGCTCTCGCTCGACCGCATCTTTCAACTTGATTGGGAAGACGGATCGCTCGACCTGCTGGCGACCTCTCCGGTGCCCCTCGAAGGTCTGGCGGCGATCAAGGCCCTGGCCCATTGGCTGACCACCGGCCTGCCCCTCGTGGTCGCGGCCCCGGTGCTCGGCCTGCTGCTCAACCTGCCGACAAGCGCCTATGTGCCCCTGCTGGCATCACTTCTGGCGGGCACACCGGCGCTTTCGGCGATCGGCACCTTCGGCGCGGCCCTGACCGTGGGGATCAAGCGGGGCGGGCTGTTGTTGTCGCTGCTGGTGCTGCCGCTTTACGTGCCGACCCTGATCTTCGGCGCAACGGCGGCCAGCCGCGGGGCGCAGGGGCTCGACACCGCAACGCCGCTAATCATGACGCTGGCCATCACTTTGGCCTGCGTGGCGCTGCTCCCCTTTGCCGCCGCCGCCGCCCTTCGCGTCAACCTGCGCTGACCTCCATCACCGCCCCGGCGCGCGCCCGCGACCCTTTGTCTGCCTTGCGTGCCAGAACGCCCCATTGTGACCCAATCGGCCCCCGCCTATGTTCCCGGCCATGTCGTCGATCTGGGAATACGCCAATCCACGCCGGTTCATGGCCACCTCTGCCTGGCTCCTTCCGTGGGTCACCGGCCTTGCGGCGCTGTGCCTGATCGGGGGCCTGATCTGGGGCTTCTTCTTTACCCCGAACGACTTCCGCCAAGGCGCCACTGTCAAGATCATCTACATTCACGTGCCCACCGCGATCATGGCGATCAATGCGTGGTTCATGATGTTGGTCTGCACCTCGATCTGGCTGATCCGCCGCCACCACGTCAGCGCGCTCGCCGCCAAGGCCGCCGCACCCGTGGGCATGGTCTTCACGCTCATCGCGCTCTTCACCGGGGCCGTCTGGGGACAGCCGATGTGGGGCACCTGGTGGGAATGGGACCCGCGCCTGACCTCGTTTCTGATCCTGTTTCTGTTCTACCTCGGCTACATGGCCCTGTGGGAGGCGATCGATAACCCCGATCAGGCGGCCGACCTCACCTCGGTCCTGTGCCTTGTCGGTTCGGTCTTCGCGATCCTCGCGCGCTATGCTTTGGTGTTCTGGAACCAGGGTCTGCATCAGGGCACGACGGTCAGCACCGTTGGCGTCGGCGTTGCGGAAAACGAAGGCGTTTCAAGCGTGTTCCTTTATCCGATGCTGACGTCGCTGGCCGGATTTGTCTTTCTGTTTCTGGCGCTTGTGCTGTTCCGAACCCGGACCGAAATTCGCGCACGCCGGTTGAAAGCCCTCATCGCGCAGGAGCAAATGGCATGAATGTCGATCTGGGCCAATACGCGGTTGAGGTCTTGTCGGCCTATGCCGGTGGGATCGCGCTTCTGGCGGGATTGATCGTGGCGTCGGTTCTGCGCGCCCGCTCGGTCGCGCGCCGCCTGGCCGAGACAGAGAACCGGCGCGAGGCCCGCACGCGATGAAGATCAATTGGCTTATGGTTCTGCCGCTGGCCCTGACCACCGCATTCTTCGGGATCGCGGGCTGGCAATTGGCCAACAACAGCGATGATTTGAACGCTGGCGTCGACACAACCGCCCTCCGGTCCGCGCAGGAAGGTCAACCGGCCCCGCCGCTTGATCTTGTAGAACTTGGCGAGACGCCGCTTCTGACCCGCGCCGCGTTGGAGGGCGAGGGCCTTGTCATCGTGAATTTCTTCGCGTCCTGGTGCCCGCCGTGCCGGGCCGAACATCCGACCCTGACTGCCCTGGCCGAGGCCGGTGTGCCGCTGTTCGGGGTGAATTACCGCGACCGCGAGGGGCAGGCGTTGGGTTTTCTGGATGAACTTGGCAATCCCTACGACCTGATTGGTGCGGATCCCTCCGCCACCAATGGGCGCGACTGGGGCGTGATCGCGATGCCCGAGACGTTCTTCATCGATGCCGATGGCGTGGTTGTTCTGCACTTCCGTGGCCCGATCATCCGGCGCTCGCTGGACAATCAGATCCGGCCTGCGCTGGCCGAACTTGGCTACACGCTTCCCGATCTCGCCGGATTGTCCGACATCGAGACGAACTGAGCCACCTTACCGGATTTTTCCCAAAGGCGCGCCGTACTATGGCTGACCTCTTGTTCCTGATCTCTGAGGCCTGATATCTTGGGCCTGATCTCCATGTATTGAACTCCACGGCACCTCGGCCTTCGCGTCAGCCCAGTCGGAATGATGCCGCGTTTCGTTCAGTCAGTCGGGCCAGATCGGCCCGGCTCATGAGACAACGTGCACTGGGTCCTGCACGATAAACCGTGCCCTCTAGACCCGGTCCACCAGACCCGGCCCAGTAAGCCCGACCCAGCCTATCCCGCTCAGTAGATATAGCGGATCTGATCCGTCCAGAAGCGTTCGACGCGCTTGAGCGAATGGTTCATCCGATCAAACCCATCGGCATCAAGCACCGCCTGTTTCTCAAGGCCTTCCGCGTGGCGCGCGAACAGCTCATCAACCGTATCGCGCACGAAGCGGCCCTTTTCGGTAAGCCGGACCCGCACCGAGCGTCGGTCGATCTCGCAGCGTTGATGGTGCATATAGCCCATATCAACCAGCTTCTTGAGATTGTAGCTCACGTTGGAGCCCTGGTAATAGCCGCGGCTTTTCAACTCGCCGGCCGTCACTTCGTTTTCGCCGATATTGAACAACAACAAGGCCTGTACGGCGTTGATATCGAGAATTCCGAGGCGTTCGAACTCATCCTTGATGACGTCGAGAAGCAGCCGATGCAGGCGCTCCACCATGGAAAGGGATTCGAGATACGCCCCCAGATAACCGGTCTGGACGGGCGTCGCGAGGGGCGCATGCATACTCATGATTTTAGGCTCCGCAATCACTGCTTTCACCGAAAGATTCGGCGAAAAACGGAAAAATTCCGTTAAGCCCTAAAAAGTCTTTTGGATCAGGCCCCTCGCCCCAGGGTCGGCCGCATGTCTGCCGCCAGTCGCGCGATCATCGGCGCCAGGGACTCGGGCGCCTCCGCCTGCCCCGACACCCATTGGTAAAGGTCGTGATCGGCCTCCGCCAGAACCGCCTCGAACGCATCGACCGTCGCCGCATCGGCACCGGAAAGATGCGCATCCGCCCATCCGCCCAGGATCAGGTCCATCTCCTTGATGCCACGATGCCACGCCCGCATGCGCAACCGCTTCATCCGGATGTCCGCCGCCTCGCTCATGCGCCCGACAACGCGACGCGCAGCCGCTTTTCCAACCGCCCCATCCGTTCGGCAAGCTGCGTCTGCTCCTGCCGCATCTGCCGGATATCAAGCAGCAGACGTTCCATATCCTCATCGACCGCCTGCGTCTCTTCGGGGCTATCCAGCCCTTCGCCCTGCCCGCTCAGAAGCCACATCATCGACACGCCGAGAATACCGGCCAGCATCGACAGCTTGTTGGCGCGCGGCTCGGCCTGATCGTTTTCCCATCCGCGCACCGTCTTGACCTTGACCCCCAACCGCTTGGCCAGTTCCGCCTGCCCAAGGCCCGCGGCCTCGCGCGCACCGGTGACCCGGTCTCCGAAGGTTGTGGTTTCCGCATCGAACCAGTCTGCGGATGATAGCGACAGATCGCCCATGGTGTTTGTCCCCGTGATATCTTGATTGCGTGCAGGCACGCCCGTATCAGTGCCCCCAACCATATAGCCCGACGCCGGGCAAACCAAAGCCAAAGGACGCGACACGATGCCCTTCCTTTCCGACACCCTCGCCCGGGTGAAGCCTTCGCCCACCATCGCCGTCTCCAACCTCGCCGCCGATCTCAAGCGGCAGGGCAAGGATGTCATCGGCCTCGGCGCGGGCGAGCCGGATTTCGACACGCCCGACAATATCAAGGACGCGGCCAAGGCGGCCATCGACGCGGGCAAGACGAAATACACCGGCGTCGACGGCATCCCCGAATTGAAAACCGCGATCTGCGCCAAGCTCAAGCGCGACAATGCCCTCGACTACACCGCCGCTCAGGTCTCCGTCGGCACGGGCGGCAAGCAGATCCTCTACAACGCGCTCATGGCCACGCTGAACCCCGGCGACGAAGTCATCATCCCCGCGCCTTACTGGGTCTCCTATCCCGACATGGTCCTGCTCGCGGGCGGCGAGCCGGTGTTCGTTGAGGCCTCCGCCGACGCTGCCTACAAGATTACCCCCGATCAACTCGCCGCCGCGATCACACCCAAAACCAAATGGTTCATCTTCAACTCGCCCTCGAACCCCACCGGCGCGGGCTACACCGCCGCTGAACTCAAGGGCCTGACCGACGTGCTCATGCAACATCCCCATGTCTGGGTGATGA
>CAZPJO010000157.1:0-350 GCA_964586895.1 uncultured Roseicyclus sp. | reverse complement strand
TCGTCTATGACGATTTCGAATTCGCCACGCCCGCGCAGGTCGAGCCGGGTCTTTACGACCGTACGCTGACCTGCAACGGCGTCTCCAAGGCCTACGCCATGACCGGCTGGCGCATCGGCTACGCCGCCGGGCCCGAGGACCTCATCAAGGCCATGCGCAAGGTGCAGTCGCAATCCACCTCCAACCCCTGCTCCATCTCGCAATGGGCGGCGGTCGAGGCGCTCAACGGCCCGCAAGACTACCTCGCGCCCAACAACGAGATCTTCAAACGCCGCCGCGACCTTGTCGTGTCGATGCTGTCCGAGATCGACGGCCTCACCTGCCCCGTCCCCGAAGGCGCCTTCTACGTG
>CAZPJO010000156.1:0-6190 GCA_964586895.1 uncultured Roseicyclus sp. | reverse complement strand
AACCTGGCCTGCCTTACCTCGACATGTGCCGGCAGGTGAAGGACCGCTTCGGCGCGCCGACCTACGCCTACCAGGTCAGCGGCGAATACGCGATGATCGAGGCGGCGGCGGCCAATGGCTGGATCGACGGCGAAAAGGTCATGCTGGAATCGCTGATGGCGTTCCGGCGGGCGGGCTGTGATGGTGTGCTGAGCTATTTTGCCCCTAGGGTTGCGCGCATCCTCAACGGGTAGCGGGCCAATCGGCGAAAACCTGCATATATTGCGTCTTCGCGGATGACAGCCGCGCCGTTTCGGCGTATTATTGCCGCCAAGGACCGGGGCGCGAAGCTCCGGCACGAGGCAATTGAACATATAGGCAAGGTACTCCCATGGCAGATGGTCTTTCCAGACGGTCCCTTCTTCTCGGCGCAGGCTCGCTTCCGCTTTTGGCGGCATGCGGCAATCCGCTCGGCAATTCAAACGGTCCGCGCATCGACGGCCGCGTCGATCAGGCGCTCGATTTCATGGTCACGCAGGTGCCCGGCACGCAGGATCTGGTGAACAACGCCGCCGGTATGCTGGTCATGCCGCTGATCACCGAGGCGGGCTTCGGCTTCGGTGGCGCCTACGGGCGCGGCGCACTGCGCGTAGGCGGCGCGACTGTCGATTACTATTCCGCGATCTCCGGCAGCTTTGGCTTGCAGATCGGCGCGCAGCAATATGCCCACACCCTGTTCTTCATGACACAGGAATCGCTCGCCGAATTCCGCAACACCGTCGGCTGGTCCGTCGGCGCGGATGTGCGCTATGCCGTGAACACCAACGCGGGCGCGCTCGGCTTCGACACCGCCACCCTGACCGAGCCGGTCATCGCCGTGATCTACGGGCAGGCCGGGCTGATCATCGGGGCGACACTCGACGGAACCCGCTATACGCGCATCATTCCGTGAACCTCGCGCAAGCGTGACTGGATGCGGCCCGCGGGCCGCTCCATCCTCCGCAGAACCCAAACGGAGGTCCCGTCATGCTGCGTCTCGTCCTTGCCCTTCTGCTCCTCGGCCTGCCCGCTCACGCGCAGGATGCGGTCGCCGACCTCACGGCTCAGTCCGGCTGGCACGTTCATCCGTCCGCGCATGATTTCGACACCCTTGTCGAGCGCACCCGCACCGCCGTCGGCGACAGCGGCATGGCCGTCGTGACGCAGGCCGGGCCGACCGGGGCCGCCGCGCGCCGGGGCATCACGATCCCCGGCAATCGCGTCATCGGCGCGTTCAACAACGATTTCGCCGTGCGCCTGCTGCGCCAATCCACTGCCGCGATGATCCATGCGCCAATCCGCCTTTATGTCACCGAAAACGCGGACGGCAGCGCGACCTTGTCCTACATCGCGCCGAGCACCCTGCTGGCACCCTATGCGGGGACCGGCGATATCGCCGCGGAACTCGATACGCTCTTTGCCGCCATTGCCGAGGCAGCCGTCGCGCGGTAGACGCGTCGCGCGCACCCGCCTTCCGGCCCCCCTGCAAAGGATGCCCTCACGATGATCACCCTCCTGCGATGGCTGACGCGGTTTGTGACCGCCGGTATCGTGGTGGTCGTCGCCTGTGTCGCGCTGGCGTTCTGGATGGCGGGTCGGTCGATCCCGGATTACGAGGCCGACTGGACGATCCCCGGCCTTGATGGCGAGGTCGAGATCGTGCGCAACACCGCCGCCGTGCCGCACATTTTCGCCCTGACCGACCACGATGTGCATTTCGGCCTGGGCTTCGTGCATGCGCAGGACCGTCTGTGGCAAATGCTGATGCTGCGACGCACGGCGCAGGGGCGGCTGTCGGAATTGTTCGGCACCCGCACGCTTGAAATCGACGACCTGATGCGCAGGCTCGACCTCGACGGGCATGCCACGCGCTCGTTGGCCGCGTTCTCCGATGACAGCCTCGGTGCGATGCAGGCTTATGCCGATGGCGTGAACGCCTGGCTGCGGCTGGTGGGGTCCGAGGCGCTGGGGCGCGGCGCGCCGGAATTGTTCCTGTTCGAGCCTGAGATCGCCCCCTGGCGGCCCAACGATTCCGTTGCCATCTCGCTGTTGGTGGCCTTCGACAGCGCCACACACCACGAATACGAAATCCTGCGCGCGCGCACGTCGCTGGCCCTGCCCGAACCCGAACGCATCGCCGATATCATGCCCGATGCGCCCGGCACCGGGGCGGCCGAGCTTGGCGATATCGCGTCGCTTCTCGACCTGCCGCGCAGCGCTTTTGCCGATGCCGGGCCGTCAGCGCCGCGCGATCCGCTCCACCCCCATGCGCAGGGTCTGAACCGGGGCGGCGCGTCCAATGTCTGGGCGGCGGCCCCGTCGCGCTCGGCTGCGGGCGGCGCGCTCATGGCCTCCGACCCCCACGTTAGCCTGACCGCGCCGTCGACCTGGTATCTCGCGCGGCTGGAACTGGCGACCGGCGGCGTGATCGGGGCGACCATTCCCGGCATGCCGAGTATTCTCAACGGCCGGTCCGAGCGGCTGAGCTGGGGCATCACGGCGGCCTATCTCGACGACATCGACCTCTATGTCGAAGAGATCAACCCCGACAATCCGCAGGAATATCGCACCCCCGACGGATGGGCCCCGTTCGAGACCCGCCGCGAGATCATCGAGATCGCGGGCGAGGCCCCCGTCACCATAACCCTGCGCGAGACCGCGAATGGCCCGATCATTCCCGGCTCGCATTTCGGCCTTGGCAATGTCACCCCGGCGGGTCACGTCATGGCGCTGCGCTGGACCGGGTCGAGCGATGAATTCACCTCGATCCAGACCGGCCTGCGCCTGATGCGCGCGCGCTCTGTCGAAGAGGCGCTGGCCACGGGCGAGGATTTCGTGGCCCCTGCCGCCAACCTCATGGTCGCCTCCGCCGAAGGCGAGATCGGGATGCAGGTGATCGGCCACATGCCCTGGCGCCTGATCGAACACGAGACGCAGGCGCGCATGCCCTCGCGCGGCTGGATCGCGGGCAATCGCTGGCAGGGGATCACACAATATTTCGCCAATCCCACCTTCGTCGATCCCGAAAGCGGGGTTCTGGGCAACACAAACAACAAGATGGTCGACCGCGAGTTCCCGCTGCATTTGTCGTTTCATTGGGGCGATACGCAACGCATCGACCGGTTGAGCAATTTGATGGAGGCGCGCGCCGTTCACACCCGCGACAGCTTCATCGAGGCACAGCTTGATACCGTCTCGCCCGCCGCGCGCAATCTGCTGCCGCTGGTCGCGCGCGATTTGTGGTTCACCGGCGCGCCCGCCGCCCCCGGCACGCCCGAGCGCCGCCGCCAGCGTGCGTTGGAATTGCTGGCCGACTGGAATGGCGAGATGAACGAACATTTGCCCGAGCCGTTGATTTTCGCGGCCTGGATGCGGCATCTGCAACAAGGTCTGATCCGCGATGATATCGGCCCGCTCGCCGACGAATTCTGGCAGGTGGAGCCTGTGTTCCTTGAACGCGTGTTCCGCGATGTGGAGGGCGCTGGGATCTGGTGCGACGTGCGGCCCTCGACCGCCGCCGAGACCTGCACCGACATTGCCCGCGCCGCACTGGACGAGGCCTTGCAGGAGTTGGAAGAAACCTTCGGAAGCGATGTCGAAAGCTGGCGTTGGGGGGCCGCGCATGAGGCGCTGCACGAACATCCCGTTCTGGGCGAGACGCGCCTGTTTTCGTGGATCGTGAACATCCGGCAGGCCACATCGGGCGGGGATTTCACCCTCAACCGCGCCGCGACCCCCGGAACCGGTCCCGAACCCTACCTCAACACCCACGCCGCCGGGTATCGCGGGGTCTATGATTTCGCCGATCCCGACAGTTCGGTCTTCGTCATCGCCACCGGGCAATCCGGCCACCCGCTCAGCCGTCATTATGACGATCTGGGTGACTTGTGGCGGCGCGGTGAATATGTGCCGATGACCCTGGACCCCGATCTGGCCCGCGCTGGCAATCTCGGCATTACCCGGCTCAGCCCGGCCCCCTGATCTGTTCAAGCGTCCGGCCCACGGGCCGAACCACTCAAGACCGCTCAGGACCCGGCGTGGTCCCCCGGCGCGGCGCGATCCTACCCGTATCGCTCGCCTATCCCGCCAAACGGCGCGGGGAACCGACTGCTCCGCGCACGTGGGGCCGGGCAAGGGCCAGCGCCTCGTCAAGCGGCATGGGTTTGCCAAGCAACCATCCCTGCCCGCGGTGCACGCCCAATTCGCGAAGCGCCTGCGCCTCGGTCTCGGTTTCGATCCCTTCCGCGATCAGGACCGCCCCGGTTTCCGTCGTATAATGCATCAAGGCCGCGCACAGTGTGCGCAGCACCTGATTGTGGTCGATCCCCGACACCAACGAGCGGTCGAGCTTGATCATCTCGGGGCGCAGCCGCACGATCTGTTGCAAGCCGGAATACCCCGCCCCCGCATCATCCACCGCGATCCGGACGCCGATCTGGCGCAAGGCGTCCATCGCGCGGGCAAAACCGGCCCCGTCGTTGACCGCCGCGTGTTCCGTCACCTCCAACACGATCCGTTCGGGCGTGTGTTCGGCAAACAGCGTCGCCAATTGCCCCGTCGCCACAAGATCCGGCCCCGCATTAACCGACAGGTACAGCGGTTCGGGCAGGATCGACAAAACCGCCAGCGTCGCCTCAAGAACGCATAATTCAAGCTCAACGCCCAATCCGATTTCCGCCGCCTCATCGAACCACAGATCGGGGCTGCGCGCGGGGTCGGCATCGAACCGGCAAAGCGCCTCGAACCCCGTGACTTCATTGCTTGCAAGGTCGAAGATCGGCTGAAACACCATGCGGAAATGGCGGTTGTTCATCACATCGCGCACCCGCGCTTCCGCCTCTTCGGCGATCTGGCGGGCTTCCATCCCGTCCTGCACCTCGGCCTGCGCCAGGCGGGCGAACATCCGCATGATATTCAGGTCGCGCGCGTTCAGCCCCGGGTTGGCCTGCGGGCTGAGGCAGCAGAACATCCCATAGACCGACCCATCGCGGCGCAGGATCGGCACACTTACATGGGCACCGATCGGCACCTCTTCGGTGACCTCAAGCTGTGCGGCGAAGGGATGCGCGGCGGTGTCTGGGATCAATTCGGGCAATCGCCCCTCGCGGACATGCACGCAATACGTCCGCGACAGCGCCCGCATATCCCCGGGCTTGATCAGGTGTTCAAGCCCCGGCGCATCAACCGCGCGAAAAACCAGTTCGTCATCAAGGAATTCAGAGAGATAGGCGATTTCCATCCCAAGATGCAGGCGCACCTGCTGCAACGCCTCCTGCACAACGTCCAGCGTCCCGACCCCGGCCGCAAGACCCCGTTCCGGCCCGAACAATTCCGGCAGATGCATATCAACCATGACGAACCTTCCAGGTGATCAATTCGCCGAAGACGTCGCATGGTTCGGGTTAAAACAAGGTTGCCAATGCCCCCGGAAATACATGCGATTTATCTCAAAGGTCGCGGAACGCCTTTTCCTGCCGCGCCGTCCACAGGACTTTCAAGACCGTGTCGACCTCTCCGGGCACCTCCTCCTCAACGACCCCCTCCTGGAACAGCCATGCGCGCTTGCGTCCCTCCGCATGGGCCAGCGTCACCATTGTTTCATGGCGCGCCGGCGACAACGCCTCTGCCACGGCGGCCAGCATCGGCGCCATCCCCTCCCCGGTCAGCGCCGAGGTCGCGAAGATATCGGCGCGGCGCTCGGCCTCCGTTTGACGCGCCTCGCGCGCCTCCGGTGACAGACGATCCGACTTGTTCCACACCTCGATCTGTGCCGCGTTCTCCGCCACACCCAGATCGCCCAGGATCTTGTGCACATCCTCGGCCTGTTCCACCGTTTCGGGATGGCTGATATCGCGCACATGCACGATCAGATCGGCGTCAAGCACCTCTTCCAACGTGGCGCGGAACGCGGCGACCAATTGCGTCGGCAGATCGCTGATGAAGCCCACCGTATCGGACAGGATCACATCCGTCCCATCGGGCAATGTCACCGCCCGCATCGTGGGGTCGAGCGTGGCGAAAAGCATATCCTTTGCCATCACCTCCGCGCCCGTCAACCGGTTGAACAACGTGGATTTTCCGGCATTGGTATAGCCCACCAGCGCGACGATCGGATACGGCACCTTCTTGCGCGCCGCCCGGTGCAGGGCACGCGTCTTGACGACCTTGTGCA
>CAZPJO010000155.1:0-6210 GCA_964586895.1 uncultured Roseicyclus sp. | reverse complement strand
TTGCGCCGGCTGCGGCCGTCGCCGGAGACAATTTTCCAAGGGAAAATTGCGGGGTAAGGAGACAATTTTCCAAGGGAAAATTGCGGAGTAAGGTGTTAATTTTCCAAGGGAAAATTGGGTGCGCTGCGGTGCGTTCGGGTAAAGGGTGGCGTGCTTTGTGCAAGGGGGCGCTGCCCCCTTACGCGCCTTTCCCGATGGGGAAAGACGCGATCCCCCGAGGTTTTTTCAGCAAGTTGAAACAGGGGCGCGGACGGGGTGGTGCGGGCGCCGGTGGCGATCAGCGCATGAGTTGCGTGGCGATCCAGATCAGGCCGATCAGGATGGGTTGGTGGATCAGGTAGAGGAGCAGGCTGTATTGGCCCGGCAGGCTGAGCAGGCGGAGCGTGCGTGAGGGGTGCGGTTTGGCCAGACGGGCCCAGAGCCCCGCGCGGTCGGCGGCTTTGGAGAGTGCGAGGCCCGCGAGGAAGGGGGCGAACCATGGGAAGATCGGCTCGTAATCCACCGTCCGGAGCGGGATGGTCTGCAGGCCTGTCCACCAGAAATAGGGCGCGTTGAAAGCGTCGGATTTGGCGTAATCAGGGGCGAAGAAGACCAGCGCGGCGAGGGCGAGGATGAGCGGCCAGGGCAGGCGCAGGGCGGCGAGGCCAAGGAGCGAGCAGAGCGCGATGGAATGCAGGATGCCGAAGAAGACGAAGGCGTCGGGAAAGGCCAGATAGGTGCCGCCGGTGACCAGGGCGGCCGCGCCCGCGACTTTGGCGAACCGTAACAAGAAGGCCCCCCAACGCAGCGCCGCGCCATGGGCAAGCCACAGCGATACGCCCGCCAGAAACAGGAACGATCCCGCGGTTGCGATGGCCAGCGCGCGCCATGGCCCGGGCAGGGTGGTGGTGCCGGGGGCGAGGTGGCCGAAGAGTTCGAGGTCGAAGGTGAAATGGTAGATAATCATGGCCACGATTGCGCCGCTGCGCGCGATGTCGTGGGCGGCGATGCGAGGGGCGGCGGGCGTGATGTGCGGGGCGGGGGCCTTGATGTGCGGGGCCGTGATGTGGCGCGGGTCGGGTGGGGTCATGCCTCGTGCGGGCCCGTTCGGTGATCCGGTTTGGGCGCCAGACTAGCAGCCCCGTTTGGCGCAGGCCATGGGCCAAACGGATCGTATTGGGCCGGGGCAGGCGTGCGGCAGGCGCGCGCAGGCCCCGAAAATGCGCGGCACGTGCCGTGACAGCGTCGCGGCCTTTCCCAATTGACGTCACTTTTGCCGGGTTTGGTGGTCGCCATGATAGAGACCTATGAATATACCGTGCGCCCGGGCAGCACGATTTTGAGTGTGATGAGTTTTGTCGGCCTCGGAGCGTTGGCCTATTTTGTGTGGCAGGTGTCGCCGGGCTTTGTCTTGCTGGCCGGGATTCCGGCGCTTGCGGCCTGTGTCTGGCAGGTCTGGCAATTGCCGCGCTACGGCCTGCGGATGACGCCGTCGACCTGGCAATTGTTGGGGGTCGAGGATGATTTCGTGATTCCGACGAGCCAGATTTCCTACTTACGGGTGCAAAAGAAGGACGCAGGGCCGGAGGTTGGCCTGATCCTTGATGATGGCACCGAGATCCGGTTGCCGACGGAGGTGTTGCCGGATCTGGGCGCGCTGGTGCGTGAAGCGACGGCACGCAATGTGGCGGTGCGTGGGCTGGCGTAGGCGCTAGGCCGCGTCGGGGCGTGCCGGACGCGGTTGGGGGCGTGTTGTGCGCCCGATGGATGGCCCCGAGAGCGGGGCCATTTGCGTGTCTGGCGTGGCGGTGTTGTCGATTGCCGGGCGCATCACGGGGCGGGTCGGTGGCGGCGGAAGTTGGCAATACTCCTGCGCACGGACCCATTGGCGCATCTCCTCGCGCTTGCGGGTGGAATGGAATGGCCCCCAATCGGCGGCCACCCCGCGCATGCCGTCGGCCACGACCTGATCACGGGGCACGGTCAGGGCCATGATGCGGATCCCGCAGCGCAGGTTTGCCGCACCGTTCAGAAGCGCCTGGCCCGATTGCACGTCGCAATTGCGCCACCGCGCGGTGCCCGGCGCAATCTGCACCAGCCCGAACCATTGCCCACCCCCGCCCACGGCGCGTTGGTCATGGGTGCTTTCATGCCAGGCGAGTGTCGAGACCAACCCGGTCCAGAATGCGGCGCGTTGCGAAGGCGTGGCTTGCAGATAGCCGGGACACCAGGCGTGGATATCGCGCGGCTCGACCTGCAGAAGGGGCGCGCCGGGGCCACGGAGTGCGGCAAGGGTGGCGGCGGTCCAGCGTGGGCCATTGGGATGCCCATCCCAGCGCGCGGTGGGCACGGCCCAGGTGTCGCGTGGGGCGGGGCGGAGGCTGCGCGCGGGCGCGAGGGGGCTGATCGCGGCCGAGGGATCTTCTGCAAGAAGGTTGGGGATGTCGGGCGCCGGACCTGCGTCGGGATCAGGGAGATCAAGGGGCAGGCTGTCGTCCATCACGGCTGAAGTGACCTCGACCGCAGTGGACGGGGCGGCCTGCGCCAGCGCGTCATCCGGCGCGAAGGCCAGGGCGGCGGAGACCCCGCCGAACATGATGATAAGACGCAGAACGCCCATGGAACGCCATCCCCCCGGATTGGCAACAGACAGGTCATTTAGCGCGCGGCAGGTGATTTCGGCAAGTTTAACCTGCGCCGCCCTCAGGGTTCATTCGGCGCAATAGGGCTGCGCCGAGATCCAGTCGCGCATGTCTTCGCGCTTGGTGGCCTGCACGAAGGGGCCCCAATCGGCGGCGATGCCACCCCGGTTCGCCGCCACAACGCCGTCGCGGGTCACCGTCTGGGACCAGATGCGGAGCGCGCAGGAAATATTGGCCGCGCCGTCCTGCAACGCGGCGCCGGTGGTCGCCTGACAGCCGTAGAAGCGCGCGGTTGCGGGGCTGATCTGCACCAGGCCGAACCAGCGCCCGCCGCCACCGACGGCCTCGGGGTTCCAGGTGCTTTCATGGCGGGCGAGGGCCGAGAGCAGGCCGGTCCAGAACAGCTGTCGCTCGGTCTGGGTGGCGTCGGGATAGGCCGGGCACCAGTCGTCGATATCGGCGGGGACCAGCGCGGGCAGGGGAGCGGCATGGGTGTCGAGCGCGGCGAAGGCGGCACGGGTCCATTCGCCGGCCTCCTCGCGGTGATCCCACCGCAGGGCGACATCGCTTGGGGCGATTTCGGGGGCCGCGCGGTTGAACCCCGGCAGTTCGAAGTCGGAAAGTGTGGCGCAGGCGGGCAGGGCGGCAAGCGCCAGAAGGCCGGTCAGCGCCGAGGCGGCGCGGCGAAAATACAAAAACATTGGGTGAAACACGCGTTGTTGCAGACGGCGCGGCATATGGCGGCACCGGCGTGGCGCACAAGCGGTCATCGCGGCAAGCCCCTGAAAACGGCTGATTTTCGCTGATCCCGAAGCGGGATGATCTGCATATAGGGGTGGCCGAGGGCGCGCCCCCAAAAAGCGGGGGGGCGCGTGCCGGATCAATAGGTGCGGATCAACCCGACCAGCTTGCCCTGCACCTTGACCTGATCGTCGCGGAGCATGCGGGTTTCATAGGCGGGATTTGCCGCTTCGAGTGCGATCATGCCGGATTTGCGGCGCAGGCGCTTGAGCGTGGCTTCCTGATCTTCGACGAGGGCCACGACGATGTCCCCGTTTTCGGCGGTGTCGCCTTCTTCGATGACCACGATATCGCCATTGTTGATACCAGCGTCGATCATGGAATCGCCTTTGACTTCAAGGGCGTAGTGACTGCGCCCCGATCCCAGCATCTGATGCGGGACGGCGACATGGGCGGCCACCTGACTGATCGCTTCGATGGGCACACCGGCGGCGATCTTGCCCATGACGGGCAATTCGGTCGCCGCGGCGGAGTCCACCCGCATTGCACCGGCGGGCGGCGCGCCACGGTCGCCTTCGATGACGCGCGGGGTGAAGCCACCACCGTCGCCCATGGCATCGGGCATCTTGACGATTTCGATGGCGCGGGCCCGGTGCGCGAGACGGCGGATGAAACCGCGTTCCTCAAGCGCCGTGATCAATCGGTGGATGCCGGATTTCGACCGCAAATCAAGCGCTTCCTTCATTTCGTCGAAGGAGGGTGGAACGCCGTCCTTCTGCATCCGCTTGTGAATGAATTCCAGAAGGTCCCTTTGCTTGCGCGTCAGCATCCCCGTCTCCTCAATTGTCTTAACGATTGTTCCGGCCGTTTTGGCCATTGCTCGGTCTTCGGGGCATATTCCGTGCCCGTTCAGGGTATGTTCTACCCATGTTCCGAACAATATGTCAACGAATCATGAAAACAGCTGCGTCAGCGGAACATATTCGACCAGATCACCGGCCTGCTTGCGCGGGTCTTCGATCGGGCGAACCAGAAGCGCAGAGGCGCCCGACAGCACCGTCAGAAGCGAGCTGTCCTGGCTCGCATAGGGGGTCAGAACGGGTAAATCGGACCCGGGCGTGAGTTCCGAGCGCATGTAATGTTCGCGCGGGCCATTGGGGTCGAGGTCAACGCCGAGCCGCGCCTTGAGCCGGGGACGCGGCCCCGAAGGCAGGCCCATCATCGCGTCGAGCATCGGGATCAAAAACAATTCGGCACAGACCATGGCCGAGACGGGATTGCCCGGCAAACCAAGAAGCACCGCCTCGCCAAGCCGCCCCGCCATGAGCGGTTTTCCGGGGCGCATGGCAATCTTGTAGAAGGCCCGGTCAAGGCCCAGGCTTTGGGCCACTTCTCCTACAAGATCATGGTCGCCGACGGAGGCCCCGCCGATGGTCACGATCACGTCCGCATCTTTGGCAAGGTCGAACACCTGTTCAAGGCTTTCGCGCCGGTCGCGCGCAATCGGCAGCAGGCGCGCGTGGCCTCCGGCGGCCTCTATGCGCGCCTTCAGGCCGTATGTGTTGGAGGCGATGATCTGATCGGGGGCGGGGTTTTCACCCGGGCTGACCAACTCGTCCCCGGTCGCGATCAGGGCCACCTCGGGCCTGCGTGAGACGCCCAGGACGGGCGCGTTCATCGAAGCGGCGAGCGCCACATCGGCGGGGCTGAGCCTGCGTGGGGCGTGGAGCATGTCGCCGGCCACGAAATCCGCGCCCGAGGGCCGCACATGGGTGCCCGAGCCGAGGTCACGGCCAAGGGTGATCCGGTCGCCGTCGCGCGTGACGTCTTCCTGGATGACGACGCGGTCGGTGCCCGCAGGCAGCGGCGCGCCGGTGAAGATCCGCAGGCATTCGCCGGGTCCGATTGTGCC
This sequence comes from uncultured Roseicyclus sp., assembly GCA_964586895.1. Lineage (GTDB taxonomy): Bacteria > Pseudomonadota > Alphaproteobacteria > Rhodobacterales > Rhodobacteraceae > Gymnodinialimonas. The sequence goes on along the minus strand of CAZPJO010000155.1, from coordinate 936 downwards.
GGGCCAATGGTGGCCTGCGGGGGCCTCGCCCACCACCTTCAGGCGGCGGCCCGGGATCGCTTCCATGTCGCGCAATGCGTAGCCATCCATGGCCGAGGCCGAGAAGGGCGGTTGATCGCGGGTGGCGGTGACGGATGTGGCCAGAACGCGGCCGCCCGCATCACTCAACGGCACCCTTTCCGTGGCCAGCGGAGTGGCGAGCGCGAGGCATTTGGCCAGCGCCTCTTCGACGGAAATCATCGCGGCGCCCCTGGCGTGGCCTCAAAGCGCCCCGATTTGCCGCCATCCTTGAGGACAACGCGCAAGCCGTTGATCTCCATCGTTTTCTCGGCGGCTTTCAGCATGTCGTAGACCGTCAAAGCGGCGGTCGAGGCAGCGGTCAGCGCCTCCATCTCGACACCGGTCTGGCCAGTGGTTTTCACCGTCGCGGTGATGCGCACGCCGGGCAGGGCGGTGTCGGGGGTCAGATCGACGGAGACCTTGGTGATCGGCAGCGGATGGCAAAGCGGGATCAGGTCCGCGCATTTCTTCGCCCCCATGATCCCGGCCAGCCGCGCCACGCCCAGGACATCGCCCTTGCGCGCCGTGCCTTCGATCACCTTTTCAAGGGTTTCAGGGCGCATCGTCACGCAACATTCGGCCATTGCCACCCGGTCGGTGACGGCCTTGTCGGAGACGTCCACCATATGCGCCGCGCCGCTCTGATCGAAATGCGTCAGCTCCGCTTTCCCCGATCAGGAACGTACGCGCGCCGTGACGCGCCATGTCGGCCAGATCCTCGGGCACGAACAGCCCGCTTTCGGAAATCACCATGCGCCCCTCGGGCACCCGCGCGGCCAGATCGCGCGTGGTCTGCAACGTGGTCTCGAAGGTGTTGAGGTTGCGGTTGTTGATCCCCAGAAGCGGCGATTTCAACGCCAGCGCGCGGTCCAATTC
>CAZPJO010000154.1:4121-6239 GCA_964586895.1 uncultured Roseicyclus sp. | reverse complement strand
AAAAAGGGCCACGCAGAATGCGCGGCCCTTTTGGGAATCCGTAGGGAACGAGCGGGCGTTAGCCGACCAACTCAAGCCCCGAAAAGAAATAGGCGATCTCAACGGCCGCGGTTTCGGGCGCGTCGGACCCGTGGACCGAATTTTCGCCGATCGACAACGCGAATTCCTTGCGGATCGTGCCCTCGGCGGCCTCGGCTGGGTTCGTGGCCCCCATCACTTCGCGGTTTTTCGCAATCGCATCTTCGCCTTCAAGAACCTGCACAACGATCGGCTCGGACGCCATGAATTCGCACAGCTCGCCGTAGAACGGGCGTTCCTTGTGCACTTCATAGAACACGCCGGCCTGCGCCATGCTCAGGTGGATGCGCTTTTGCGCGACGATGCGAAGGCCCGCTTCCTCGAACTTGGCGTTGATCTTGCCGGTGAGGTTGCGCTTGGTCGCGTCGGGTTTGATGATCGAGAAAGTGCGCTGGATGGCCATTGGAATGCTCCGTTCGGGCGTTAGGATTTGCGCGCGGGCTAACACGGGGATCGGCGCTTGAAAAGACCCCTGCCCATGCCCTCCCATGGTGCTCAGGCCGCGCGCTCCGCACCGATCCAGACCCGCACGGCAAGTGCTGCGATCAACGCCCCCGTGGCGATAACCCCCATCAGGCTCAGAAGGGCAAGCGGCGTGGCTTGCGCCTCGACGATGAGTGTCGCCAAACCGGTCAACACCGCCCCCAGCGCCAGCATCACCGATCCGCTGATGCCCGACGCGCTGCCTGCGAGTTCGGGGCGCACCGACAACGCCCCCGCCGCCGCGCTTGGGATGGAAAATCCGTTGCCAAGCCCGACACACAACGTCGCCCCCAACACCGGCCAAAGCGCCGTGCCGCCGGCTGCGAAATAGGCGCAGGCCGCCCCGATCCCGATCACCGGCAACGCACGCCCCAGAAGGATCATCCGCAATTCGCCGACCCGCTCCACCAGCCGCGCACTGACGCCCGCGCCCACCAGAAATCCCGCCGTGGTCGAGCCCAGGACAATCCCGGTCTGCGCCGTGCCAAGCCCAAACGCCTCGACCATCACAAACGGCGCGCCGGTCAGGAACACGTAGAACACGCCCACGCCCAACGCCTGCACGCCAACATAGGCCCAGTAAAGCCGCACGCGCAGAAGCCCGCCAATGCCGCGCATCGCAATCACACCACGCGCTTTTGTCTCGCCCAGATCGCGCCAGCACCACGCCAGCAGGCCCAAACCAAGCGCCGCGTAGGCCACGAAAATCGCCCGCCAGCCAAACGCTGCCTCTAACAACCCGCCAATCATCGGCGCCAGCATCGGCGCAACCGCCATGGCCGACGCGATCAACGACAGCTTCGCCGCCGCGCTGCGCCCGTCAAACAGATCACGCACCACCGCCGAGGCCAGAATACCGCCCCCCACCGCCACCGCCTGCGCCACCCGCGCAATCAGGAACAGCGTGATATCCTGCGCCAAAAGGCACATCACCGACGCAATGGCATAGATCGCCAGAAGCCCCAGGATCACGGGTCGCCGCCCGATCCGGTCCGACAACGGCCCAAGGATCAGCTGCAAAACCGCCGCCGCCGCCATGTAGATCGAAATCGCCCGCCCGATCACCGCCTCCGACACGCCAAAGCTTGCCTGCATCGCCGGAAGCGCGGGCAGGAACATATTCAACGACAATACGGTCAGCGCCGTCAGCAGAATAAGCGTGATCAGATGTGGCGGTGTGCGCTCCATCACACCCGCCTATCAGCCCGCCCCAAGGCCGACCAGTGAGCATCTGATTGACGCCGCCCGGCGCATTCGCCATGTCCCCCCCATGTTGCGCATTGATGACATCGGATATTCGGTCGCGGGCCGCCCCCTGCTTGAGGGCGCGTCGGCCTCCATCCCCACGGGCCACAAGGTCGGCATCGTGGGCCGTAACGGCACGGGCAAGACCACGCTCTTCCGCCTGATCCGGGGCGAGCTTTCGCTTGATACCGGCTCTATCACCCTGCCGTCGGGTGCCAAGATCGGCGGCGTCGCACAAGAGGGCGGGTGTGATGGAGCGCACATCACCACATCTGATCACGCTTATTCTGCTGACGGCGCTGACCGTATTGT
>CAZPJO010000154.1:3359-4111 GCA_964586895.1 uncultured Roseicyclus sp. | reverse complement strand
TTGTTGAGACCGTGCTTGAGGCCGACACCGAACGCGCGGCCCTTTTGGCGGATGAGGCCACGGATCCGGCCCGCATCGCCGAAGTGCAGGAACGCCTGACCGCCATCGACGCCTGGGGGGCGGAGGCGCGCGCCGCCTCGATCCTCAAGGGCCTGGGCTTTACCCACGCGGAACAACAAATGCCCTGCTCCGCCTTTTCCGGCGGCTGGCGCATGCGGGTGGCGCTTGCGGGGGTGCTGTTCGCGCAACCCGATCTTCTGTTGCTTGACGAACCGACGAACTACCTCGACCTCGAAGGCGCGCTCTGGCTCGAGGCTTACCTCGCCAAATATCCCCATACGGTGCTGGTGATCTCGCACGACCGCGGCCTTCTGAACCGGGCCGTGGGCCACATCCTGCACCTGAACGACCGGCAATTGACGCTTTATACCGGCGGCTACGACACCTTCGCCAAAACCCGCGCCGAACGCCGCGCGGTGCAGGCCGCCGCCGCCAAGAAACAAGACCTCCAACGCGCGCATCTGCAAAGCTTCGTGGACCGCTTCAAGGCCAAGGCGTCAAAGGCGAAACAGGCCCAAAGCAGGGTGAAGATGCTGGAACGGATGGAAACCATCCGCGCCCCCGAAGATGCCGCGCGCACCGTGTTCACCTTCCCCGAACCCGAAGAACTCTCGCCCCCGATCATCGCAACCGAAGGTGTTTCCGTGGGCTATGATGGCACCGTGATCCTCGATAAACTGGATCTGCGGATT
>CAZPJO010000154.1:0-3349 GCA_964586895.1 uncultured Roseicyclus sp. | reverse complement strand
GAATTGTCACCGCCCATCGTCAACATGGACGGCACGGCGGTCGGCTATACCGACACGCCCGTGCTCAAACGCCTCAACCTGCGCCTGGATCAGGACGATCGCATCGCCCTTCTGGGGCGCAACGGCGAAGGCAAATCGACGCTCTCCAAACTGCTCGCGGGCAAACTCGCGGCCATGGACGGGCGCATCACGTCCTCGTCGAAACTGCGCATCGGTTATTTCGCACAGCATCAGGTGGATGAACTGCACCTCGACGAGTCGCCACTCGATCACATCCGCCGCGAACGCCCCAATGATGCGCCGCCGAAACTGCGCGCGCGGCTGGCCTCCTTCGGCCTGGGCGCGGATCAGGCCGAAACGCTGGTCGCGAAACTCTCCGGCGGCCAAAAGGCGCGCCTGTCGCTTCTGCTCGCCACGCTCGATGCGCCGCATCTTCTGATCCTCGATGAGCCGACCAACCACCTCGATATCGAAAGCCGCGAAGCGCTGGTCGAGGCCCTGACTGCCTATTCCGGCGCGGTCGTTCTGGTCAGCCACGACATGCACCTGCTCAGCCTGGTGGCCGACCGCCTGTGGCTGGTGAAAGACGGCCACGTCGCGCCCTACGAATACGATCTCGAAACCTACCGCGCCTCGCTTCTCAACACCGCGCCGCCCAAGGAAAAAGTCGCCAAACCGAAGAAAAAGGTCAGCCAGGCCGAGATCAAGGACCTCAAATCCGAGGTCAAACGCGCCGAGGCCCGCGTCGCCAAGATCGAAGATATGCGCGACAAACTCGCGAAAAAACTCGCCGACCCCAAACTCTACGAAGACGAAAACGCCGACAGCCTGCAAGTCTGGCAAGCCAAATACGCCGAGGTTTCCGAAGGCCTCGAACGCGCCGAAGCCTTGTGGATGAAGGCCGAAGAGAAACTGGAAAAGGCCGCCAAAACTTAACCGCCCCTCTTTGCTTTCGCAAATATCTCGGGGTTTGGGGCAGCGCCCCATCGCGCGCCCCAACTGAGGCGCAAAAGGAAAAACAATGCGGCGCAAGCCGCTCCGCTAAGCCGCGTTTTAGCAGCCCCATTAGCAGCCGTCGGGACGGACCATGGATCTCAGCCTCTATATCCCCGCCTTTGTCACCCTGTTCGTGGTGATCGACCCAATCGGCCTGACACCGCTTTTCGTCGCCCTGACCGCCGGGATGGGCGCGCGACAACGCCGGATCATCGCCATCCGGTCCGTTGTGGTCTCCTTCGGGGTCCTGTTGCTTTTCGGGGTGGCGGGCGAAGCCGTCCTGAATTTCCTCGGCATCTCCATGCCAGCCTTCCGGATTGCGGGCGGCATCCTGTTGTTCCTCACCGCGCTCGACATGTTGTTCGAACGCCGCACCCAACGCCGCCAGGATCAGGCCGACACCGCACAGGCCGACGACCCGACCGAGGACCCGTCGGTCTTCCCCCTCGCGATCCCGCTCATCGGCGGGCCCGGTGCCATCGCCTCGATGATCCTGCTCACCGGCGAGGGCAGCGGCGCGTTGCACATCGCGGCGGTGCACGCTGTGATGGGGTTGGTTCTTCTGATCGTTCTGGCGCTGTTCCTTCTGGCCGCGCGGCTCGAACGCCTGCTCGGTCCGACCGGGATTACGGTGGTCACGCGGCTTCTGGGCATGCTGCTTGCGGCCTTGTCCGTGCAATTCGTGATCGATGGGCTGCAGGACCTGCACGTGATCTGATCGCGCCCTATATATCTTCCAACGAAGGAGTGTATGATGGATGCGATGGTCACCGGGAACCTTGTCTACCTTATCGTGTTGCTGGTCGGTCTGGTTGCCTTCACGCTGATCAACCGCCGCCCCAACCTCAGTCAGATGGGCAAGGCGATGGCGCTGTGGGGCGTGATTTTCCTGGCCATCCTTTTGGGGGTCCTGCTGTGGAACGACCTGCGCGGGCAGATCCAGCCGCAGCAAGTCATGCTCAGCGACACAAGCGTCACCGTGCCGCGCGCCTCGAACGGCCATTTCTACCTCACGCTTGAGGTCAACGGCACCCCCACCCGCTTCGTGGTCGACACCGGCGCAACCGCGATTGTGCTGGCCCGCGCCGATGCGCGCGCCGCCGGCATCGACACCGAGACGCTGATTTTCACGGGGCGCGCGACGACCGCGAATGGCATCGTTGAAACCGCACCCGTGACGCTGAACACCCTGACCCTCGGCGGCACGACCGACACGAACATCCGCGCCGTCGTCAACAATGGCGAGATGGAGGAAAGCCTTCTGGGCATGACCTACCTGTCGCGCTTTGCGCGCCTCGAAATCGCGAACGGGCAATTGGTGCTGGAGCGTTAGGCGCCCTCTCCCTGCCCTAGGGCAAACCGGATCTCAGGACGTGGCCGATTGCGCCTTCATCTCCCATTTGCCGCTTTCCTCGGACCAGTATTTCGCACGCGCACCCGCCCCGGTCAGGGCCTTCCATTGCGCCCGTGCAACCTGCAACGCTGCGTCGTCGTGCCCGTCGAAAAGGACCATAACGCGCTCCATCTGCGCGACGTCCTCCGCGCTCACATCGGCGCCCTCGACGGACACAAGACAGGTCGGGTCATTGCCCGCCGCCCCTGTCGTCAAAAGCACCGGTTGCGCCGCATCGTGGGGACCACCGGCGCGCCCGTGGGGCAGAAAACCATCCTCGGGGCGCAGCCAAAGCTGCGCGTCCAGCCGCGCCAACACATCCTCCGTCCGGCCGCGCACCGCGACCCGCCAGCCGGCCTGCAACGACTTGCCCAGAAGTGTCGCAAGCGTCACCTCAAGTGGCGCCCGGGTCAGGTGATAAAAGTAAGCCTCACCCATGGGTTACGCCGCGACGCTCATGTTCCGGATCAGCTTTCATACCCATCGCGCACCAACCGGTCGAGCGCCATCACCCCCCAGCCCGTCGCCCCCTTGGGCGCCAGCATGGTGTCGGATTTCACACTGGCCGTGCCCGCGATATCAAGGTGGATCCAGGGCGTTTCATCCTTCACGAACCGTTGCAGGAACTGCGCCGCCGTGATCGAGCCCGCGGCGCGGCCGCCGACGTTCTTCATATCCGCGATCCGGCTTTTCAGCATGTCGTCATAGGCCTGCCCCAGCGGCATGCGCCACGCGCCTTCGCCCTCAACCTTGGCCGCCTTCAGGAACGCATCGCAAATCGCGTCGTTGTTCGAAAAGACGCCCGCGTTCTCATGGCCAAGGCCAATGATGATCGCCCCGGTCAGTGTCGCCAGATCAATCATGCCGGTCGGCTTGAACCGCTCCTGCGCGTACCACATCACATCACACAGGACGAGCCGCCCCTCGGCATCGGTGTTGATCACTTCGATCGTGTCACCC
>CAZPJO010000153.1:5853-6282 GCA_964586895.1 uncultured Roseicyclus sp. | reverse complement strand
GCGCCGAGGCGACATATTCCACCGTCGAAAAGCCCATGTCATAGGTCTGCGCTGCCAGCAGCCGATCCAACAGATCGCGCGGCATCGCCGCGCCCGTTTCCACATGCGTGGCGAATTTCTCAAGGACTTCCGGCACTTCCAGCCAATGTTCATAAAGCTGGCTTGGCAATTCCACAAAGTCCCGCGCCACCGACGTGCCCGAAATCGACCCATAGGTCACGTCGCTCAACATCTGATGCAGCGCATGACCGAACTCGTGAAACAGCGTCCGCGCATCGTCATACGACAACAGGCTCGGCGCACCCTTGGCGAAGTTGCACACATTCACCACGATGGGCCGCACGTCGCCCGACAGCTTTTGTTGCGACCGCATCGCGGAACACCATGCGCCAGAGCGTTTGGAGCTGCGCGCAAAGTAATCCCCCAAGA
>CAZPJO010000153.1:0-5843 GCA_964586895.1 uncultured Roseicyclus sp. | reverse complement strand
ATAGCTCAGCAGGGCGGGCTCGCCCTTGGCGAAGTTGCAAACATTGATCACAACGGGGCCCTGCACCTTGGGAAACTTGGCCTGACCACGCATCGCCGAACACCACGCGCCCGACCGCTTGGAGCCGCGCGCGAAGTAATCGCCAATGAAAACGGCGACATGCGCCCCGTCCCGCGTCACCTCCCAGGCGCGCGCATCACCATGGTAGAGCGGCACATCCAGCGGTTTGAACTCCAACCCAAACAACCGGTTTGCACAATCGAACGCCGCCGCTATCATCGCTTCAAGTGACAGATACGGCTTCAATTCCGCCTCATCGAGATCATGCTCGGCCTTGCGCCGCTTCTCCGAATAATACCGCCAATCCCATGGCTCCAACGGGCCGTTCACCCCGTCCGCAGCCATCCGCTCGGTCAGGTTTTCGGCATCGGCCTCTGCCTGTGCCTTCGCAGGCTTCCAAACCGCCATCAGCAAATCGCGCACGTTTTCCGCCGTTCCGGCCATCTCGGTTTCCAGCTTGAAGGCCGCAAAATCCTTGTACCCCAGAAGCTTGGCCCGCTCATCGCGCAACGCCAGCGTCTCGGCGGCGATCTCGCGATTGTCGGTCTCGCCCCCGTTCGCCCCGCGCGCGGCCCACGCCTTGTAGGCCGTCTCGCGCAGATCCCGGCGCGGCGAAAACTGCAAGAACGGCACGATCAACGACCGCGACAGGGTCACAACCGGCCCATCCGCGCCCTTTTCCTCGCCCGCCGCGCGCGCCGCATCGACTACAAACTCCGGCAAACCCTCAAGGTCGGCCTCCTCAAGCTCCATGAACCAACTGCGTTCATCGGCCAAAAGGTTCTGCGTGAACGATGTGCCAAGCGTCGACAATTGTGCCATCACCTCGGTCAACCGGTCGCGCGCCGCGCCGTCCAAACCCGCACCCGCCCGCACGAACCCACGCCGCGTCAGTTCAAGAACACGCCTTTGTTCATCGTCCAGGCCAAGATCATCCCGGCGCGACCACAGATCCTCGATCCGCGCGAAAAACTTGGAATTGTTGGAAATCTCCGACGATAGGGCCGACAGTTTCGGCGCAAACTCGCGCTGCAACGCCTCGCGCGTGGGGTTCGAGTCCGACCCGGCCAAATTGTAGAACACGCCCGCCACACGGTCCAAAAGCGCGTCAGACAATTCCAGCGCCTCAATCGTGTTTGCAAATGTCGGCGCTTGCGGATTGTCCGCAATTTCGACCACGCCCCGGCGCGCCTGGGCAATCGCCTCTTCCATCGCGGGTGCGAAATCCTTGTCCTCGATCTGCGCAAACGGCGGCATCTCGAACGGCGTGTCCCAAGGGGCGAGCAACGGGTTGGTCATGGTGATCTCCTTTGCGCTCAACATAGGTCAGACGATGCGCGCCAACACCCCCCTTAGCGCCGCTCGCCCTGCCGCAAGCGCACCTCCAGCCGCCGCAGAAGCAGCGACAGCGTCACGGTCATCGTCAAATAAATCAGCGCCACAACATTATAGGTCTCGAAATACCGGAAATTCGACGCCGCAATCACCTTGCCCAATTGCGTCACATCCAGAACACCAAGCACCGAAACCAGCGAGGAATCCTTCACCATCGCCACGAAATCATTGCCCAACGGCGGCAGGATGGTCCGGATCGCCTGCGGAAAGACGATGTGGCGAAACCGGTTCCATCGGCTCAACCCCAGCGCATCCGCGGCCTCCAGCTGCCCGCGCTCAACCGATTGCAGGCCGGCGCGAAACACCTCTGCGATAAAGGCGGAATATCCGATGGCCAGCGCGATGATCGCCCGCCACAAAAGCGGAAAGTCGCGGGTCCGGATCGGGTCGGCGCCGACCCCTTCGGCGACCCAATTATACCCCGCCACCAACGCGGGCGCAAAGACGAAGGCCACATACAGCAGCAGCACGATGATCGGCACGCCGCGCACGATTTCGATGTAGAAGCGCGCGACCTGCCGCAACACAAGGCTGCGTGACAGGCTCATCAACGCAAGGGCCATCCCCATCAACGACGCCATGGTGAACCCCACAAGCGTCACCATCACCGTGATGCCCACGCCGCGTTGCAGGGTCACGATCAATTGCCCGTAGATCGGATCGCCCCACATCCTCCACACCGCAAACACGCCCATGGCACCAAGCGCCACAAGCCACCAGGGGAAATCCTTGTCCTGCGGTGTGGGAGAAATCATGGCAAGTGGCGCGCCGAAAGATGCAGCGCGCCCAATGCCTTACTGCCCAAGCGCGTAATCGACAAACCAGCGCTGGTCGAGCGCCTCCAACGTGCCATCCGCGCGCATGCTTTCGATGCCAGCATCAATCGCAGCCACCAGATCGCTGTCGTTGGGGAAGATGAACCCGAATTCTTCCGTCCCCAACGGCTCGCCGATCATCTGCAACCGGTCGGGGTTGGCCGAGACATACCCCTGCCCGCCCGCGCTATCGGCCAGAACCATGTCCACATCATCGCTCAACAACGCCTGAATGGCGGCAGGGATCGTCTCGAACAGGACAATACGCGGGTTGCCCTCATCCCCGTCAAGCACATCGTAGACCCCCACATAAAACGGCGTCGTTCCCGCCTGACTTCCGATCAGAAGCTCGGGATCTTCCGCAAATTCTTCCGGCGTGCCGAAGCGGTCCTCATCGGCGGCGACCAGCATCCGCATCTGGCTCACCATGTAGGAGGCGCTGAAATCGACCAGTTCATCACGATCTTCGCGGATCGTGATCCCGGTCATACCCATGTCATATTGCGCCTCGGATACGGCGGGGATCATCGCATCCCAACTGATATTCTCGATCACCGGCGTGAAATTCAAACGCTCCGCCAGGATCTCAAGCGCATCATATTCCCAACCGATGGCCTCGCCGGTGGCCGGATCAATGAATTGCAGCGGCGGATAGGCGTTTTCCGTGACGACGACGATTTCGCGCCCCTCAAGGTCGGGCATGTGCCCGTCGGCTGCGGCGGTGAACGGAACAAATGCTGCCAAGACGGCCAGAACGACATGCTTCATGGTTGGAACTCCCCTGTGTGTCCGGGCGCAGTATGGCTGAGCCGGGCGGTCACACAAGGCCTTCGCCGTCAAAGCCCGCCGCAGATTGCGCAATCCGCGCGGCGTTGCGCCGTGATCGTGCGCGTCTCGGCGTGCAATGCATCGTAAATCAGCATCCTGCCACGCAACCCATCGCCCGCCCCGGTGATTTCCTTGATCGCCTCCAGCGCCATCATCGACCCGATGACGCCGGGCAGCGCCCCGATGACCCCCGTCTCGGCGCAGGTCGCGGCCAGATCGGGCGCGGGGGCCTGCGGGAAAATACATGCCATGCACGGCGCGCCACCGGCGGGATCATAAAGCGTCACCTGCCCTTCCCACGCGCTGATCGCGCCCGCGATGACCGGGCGACCGGCGGCAACGGCGGCGCGGTTGACCTCGGCCCGGATCGCAAAGCTGTCGGTGCCATCGAGGATCAGGTCATATTCCGCAAACAGCGCCTCGGCGACATCCGCCGTCAGTGCGCGATGATACGGGCGCAGGTCGACATGGGGGTTCAACGCGCCCACCGCCGCCTCGGCAGAAAAGACCTTGGGCACGCCGGTGCGCGCATCGGTATGGATGATCTGGCGTTGCAGGTTCGACAGGCTGACCTCGTCATGGTCGATGACCCCGATCCGCCCGACACCCGCCGCCGCAAGGTACAGCAACGCGGGCGACCCCAAACCGCCTGCACCAACAACCAGAACCTTCGCGTTCTTCAGCGCAAGCTGACCGCCGCCGCCGATATCGGGCAGGGTGATGTGGCGCGCATAGCGTTCCAGTTCCACGTCGCGGAACGGGCCCGCAGTCACGGACACGGCCGCATCGCGCGCGGCCTCGACCTCTTCCGCGCGGCCCCGGACCCGCCCAAGCACCATGCGGTAGGCAAGCACGACGACAATGAACCCTCCGAACAAAAGCCATTGCGCCGCCGACCCTCCGGTGCCTTCGCGAAGCGGATGACCATCGGGCAGCGCGATCTGCACGCCAAGCACCGCAACATAAAGCAGCCCCAACATGTAAAACCGCGCCTGAACCGGCGTTTTCATCACATGACCGATGCCCCAAAGCACCGCCGCAAGAAACAGGACGAACAACATTACCCCGTCCCCGTGGACCCGAACCCACCCGCACCGCGCGCGGTGTCGGACAGGGACGTCACAACGCGGTATCGGGCACTGAGGACCGGCGCGATAACGGCCTGCGCAATCCGGGCGCCATGGGCGATCTCAAAGGTCGCGTCCCCAAGGTTGATCACGATCACCCCCAAAGGCCCCCGATAATCGCTGTCGATGGTGCCCGGCGTGTTGGCCAGCGTTACACCATGCTTCAACGCAAGGCCCGAACGCGGGCGGATCTGCATCTCGTATCCTTCGGGGATGGCCACGCGCAGGCCCGTTGGGACCAACACGCGCGCACCCGGTGCAAGCCGCACACCGCCGCGATCCTCAGGCGCAAAATTCGCCCGCAGGTCGGCACCCGCAGCACCCGCCGACGCATAATCGGGCAGCGCCACGTCGGCATCCGCCCAATCCTCTCGCATCACCTCGATCTCAGGCACCCGCATCCCCCGCAGCCCCCATGTAGCCCCTAATGTTGGCCCGCGTTCACCCGGCCAAAGCCTCGGCAATCCGCTGCGCCAAACGGCGCGCGACCTCATCCTTGGCCAACCTAGGCCATTCCTCGGCACCGTCCTGCGAAATCAGGACGATACGGTTCTCGGACCCGCCCATGATCCCGGTCTCGGGCGACACATCATTGGCCACGATCCAGTCGCAACCCTTGCGCGCGCGCTTGGCCGTCGCATTGGCCACCACATCATCGGTCTCGGCGGCGAACCCCACGACTAGCTTTGGACGCCCCTCGGTGCGCTGCGCAAATCGCGCAAGGATGTCGGGGTTTTCCGCAAAACTCAGCGCCGGTGCCGCCCCGCTTGCGTCCTTCTTCATCTTTGATGCGCTGGCATTTTCGACCCGCCAATCCGCCACCGCCGCCGCGAATATGGCCGCATCTGCGGGCGGGGCCGCCGCCTCCACCGCCGCCGCCATCTCGGCCGCCGTTTCCACCCGCACGACGCTCACGCCCGTGGGCGGCGGCACGCTGGCCGGACCGGTCACAAACGTCACCTGCGCGCCCAGATCGCGCAGCGCCGCCGCAACCGCCGTGCCCTGCGCGCCCGAGGATCGGTTGGCGATGTAGCGGACCGGATCAATCGGTTCGTGGGTCGGGCCGGACGTCACAAGGATATGCTTGCCCCGCAACGACCCATCGCCAAGCGCCGCACCAACGGCTGCAACAATATCGGGAACTTCGCTCATCCGACCCGGACCGAATTCACCGCAGGCCATATTGCCCTCGTCGGGGCCCACGACCCGCACGCCATCGCCCTGCAGAACCGCCAGATTGCGTTGCGTCGCGGGATGGTCCCACATCCGCACGTTCATCGCAGGCGCAATCAAAACCCGCTTGTCCGTCGCCATCAGAAGCGTCGAGGCCAAATCATTCGCATGGCCATGGGCCATTTTCGCCATCAGATCGGCCGTCGCGGGGGCAACCACCACCAGATCTGCGGCGCGGCTCAACTCGATATGGCCCATCTCGGCCTCATCGGTCAGGTCGAACAGATCTCGGTACACTTTCTCTGCGGCCAGCGCGGATGCCGACAGCGGCGTCACGAATTCCTCTGCCGCTTTTGTCAGAACCGGCGTAACGGACGCGCCTTGGTCACGCAGACGGCGGATCAGGTCGAGCGATTTGAACGCCGCAATCCCGCCGCCGATGATC
>CAZPJO010000152.1:5069-6296 GCA_964586895.1 uncultured Roseicyclus sp. | reverse complement strand
GCAAGGCCGACATCGGGAAGGTCGACGCGGGGATAAAGCGTGGCCTCGACACTCATATGGGTGACAAGGCCGGGCGTGATGCGGAAGGTATAGGCGCCGGTGCAGCTGTCGCCGTCGAGCAGCGCGTGGAGCACTTGCGTGGTGTCGCCGGGCATCGGCGCTTCCATCCAGAAGCGGGTGAATTCGGGGAATTCCTCGCCCGCCTCGGTGGCGGTGCCGATGGCCAGGCCCCGCGCGGAGAGGCCGTAATTCATGCCGGTGCCGATGGCGCGAAAATAGCTTGCCCCCTGGAACACCGCGAATTCGGTGAAGATATCGGGGCGTTCCATCGCGGCCCGCAGGCGCAGGCCGGAATAGCCCATCGTCTCGGTGATGGGCAGGTCGGGAAACTGATCCGTGCGGTCGAAGAGCGACAGGTCGAACGCCAGCGTCTGCGCCTCGCCGCCCTGGACGACATTGACCTCGACAGGGCGCGGAAAATAGAGGCCGGGGTGGAAGAAATCGACCTTGAAGGGGCGGTCTTCATCCATCCACAGACCGCGTTGCGGGTTGAACCACATCCAGCGGTATTCGTCATAGGTCAGGTCCTGCCAGCCCTGCGGCACCTCGGGCAGCGCTTGGTAGGGCGATTGCGACAGGCGCTGCGCCTCGGCCTCAAGCCAGGCGCGATCGAACGGATGCGCAGAGCCGTCGCGGAACATCGGCAGACCCATCGCGGGGCTTGCGGCAAAGGCGGCCAGAAGGGCCAGGATATCACGGCGGTTCATCATTTGCTTTTCACGCGCCAGGGCTGACCCTTGAAATAGCCCGCTGCGTAGGCCGTCAAGATCAATACCAGGCAGCCGAAGCCGTTGACCAGAAGCGTCATGGCCACATCGCGCCCCAGAACATCCATCGCAAAGCCGTTGAAGCGTGCGATGAAGATCGACATGACGAACACGGCAAGCGATTGCTGCCCGACCCTGAGGAACATGGCCAGAAGCGGTGCCCAGAGCGTGCGCCCGACCCAGCCCGCACCGGCGCGCAGCCGGTCGCCGCCATCGCCCGCGATGACCCAGGCGAGATAGGCGAGCGCGAGGAATTGCACGTAGCGCAGGACGCCGAAATCAGTCTTGGAGATCAGTTGCCGGTTCTCGATCCGCCAGTCTCGGGCCCATTCAAAGCCGAACTCGCGCACGCCGATATTCGACAGCGGGATATTGGCCAGAACGATCAAGGCGGCAAGCC
>CAZPJO010000152.1:0-5059 GCA_964586895.1 uncultured Roseicyclus sp. | reverse complement strand
ATCAGCAACGCGTTCACCGGCGGCTTGGGGATCCAGCCGCGCATGAAGGCAAAGCCGGTGAAGAACAGCAATTGCCAACCGAAGGGATTGAGGAACCAGCGGCGTTGCCAATCATCGCTGCCGACCCAGGGCTCGGCGGTGAAGTTGAGGTAGGGCAGGCCCAACGCCTCGGTATAGGCGCGCTGGCCCAGGAACCACAGCGCGACGGAGGCCACGGCCAGCACACCCAGATGCACGCGGGCGAGCGCATAGACGGCCGGCATCATCGCCAGGATCACCATATACATCGGCAGGATGTCGAACAGGTTCGGCACCCATTGCAGCGTCATGAAGCGAAACAGCATGTCGGGGTTGGCCCAGAGGTCATCCTGATGCTCGACGAACAGCATCCACAGGTTCATCTGGCCCCAGTAATTGCGATCGGTGATCGCCAGATCGGTCAGGAACACCAGCAAGGCGGCGGTGGCAAAGAACAGGCCCACATGGGCCCAGTAGACCTGCCAGATCCGGTAAGCCACGCGCACCGACCCAAGCGCGACCCCGGCGCGGTCGAAGGTGCGTCCGAAGGCGATGGCCGATGCCATGCCCGAGCAGAAGACGAACATCTCGGTCGCGTCCGAAAAGCCCCAGCGCGCGGGGATCCATTGCGTCAGGAAATTGCCCGGCGTGTGGGCGAACAGGATGATGAACATCGCCATGCCGCGGAAGAAATCCAGGCGGATGTCGCGCATGGTGGGTGCGGCCGCCGCAGGTGTGGCGGCGGATGGAGAGGATTGCATTGGGGATGTTGTGCTGACCATGGCCACGGGGCGTGTCCCCTATTCCGCCGGGACGCGCAAGGGGGCGGCGGCGGTGGCGATCATCTGCCGCCGGGTGCGCGCGAAGGTGTCATCGCGTCCGGCGCGGCGCGCGGAGCGTTCATCGATGATTGCGGACGCCTCGGCCATGCGACCCGCGCGCAGGCCCGCGTCAATGGTCAGACGTTCGAACACGTCGCGCTGCGCGTGCGACCCCCCGGCAAGCTGCATGTACTTGCGCGCCTTGGCCAGGCCTCGGAAGGCGGTGGCGTAATCCCCCTCGCCAAAGGCTTCGAGCCCGAGGGCTGCGGCCGTGCCGGGGTTGGCCATGCGCATCGCGGCCTCGCCCTCGCCGGTTGCGCCATCCTGCGCGATGCGGGTGACAAGCTTGGCGGCAGCATCTTCGCGCCGACCGCCGATCAGGGCGAGAAGATAGTGCAGATCGGCAAAGATCAGCGATCCGTCATCGGTGCGCGTGGCGGAAGTATCGGCCAGCTCATCCCAGCGATCGCCGACATTGATGCCTTCCAGCTCCAGCCGCATCAAAAGCGAGGTGGCGTTGGAAATATCGCGGTAATCGTCGGTCTTGTCGGCCCGGATCAGCGTATCGTAAAGGTCGAGGACCACATCGGCCTGCCCCAGATCAAGGTGCATCAGGGCCTTGTGCCACCACACGTGGTAGCGAAAATTGTTGCAATGCGCCCAGGCCGCTTCGCGCCCCGACAGCCATGTCAGGCCCTTCGACGGCTCGGCCAGCATATCGTAGACATGGGCGACCGCATGCAGGCCCCAGGCATCATCGGGCGAGATTTCAAGCGCGGCAGATCCCGCGGCGGCCGCGCGGCCATATTCGCCGGTTTCCTCAAGCGCGAAGGCGTGACAGCCAAGGATGTAGCCGCGCGCGGGATGATCGGCGCCATAAGCGGGCATGACCTGTTCGATGGAGCGGCGCATGCCCTGCGCATCACCCAGGACAAAGCGGATCGCGTGACTGATCTTCATGGCGAGCGGATCGCCGGGATGGGTCAGCAGGACGTTGTCGAATTCGGCCAGCGCCCTGGACGGGTGCCCGCCGAGCCAGGCGTCGAGCGCATCGATGAAGGCACGTTCGCGGGGCGAGACAGGGCGCGCATGGTCGCAGGCGCGCGCGGTCGTGGCGGCCTCTTGCGCGGTCTCGACCAACTCGCGACGGCCCAGAAGCAGCAGGAAGAAACCTTTCACGGCATGGGCAAGGGCAAAATGCGGGTCCGCATCAAGCGTCTTGGCAAGGTGGTCGGGCGTGGCGGCGGCATGGGCGAGAAACGCCATCTGCGTGCGTGTCCAATGCGCGAGGCCATCCCCCGCTACAATTGTTGTCGGCTGACCGAACCCGTCAAATTGCATCATCCACTGTTCCGATTCTCAGACACCTGTTGGGTTTGAGGTAGCCTATGGCCCGGCCCGCGCGAAGGGTCGGAGGGCCCAGATGACGGACATGTGAGCCGTAGACAGGCCCGCGTGATCGGATATGTGCCGAAATGTGCGGAAATCGGCGGGTTTTCGCTTTGCTTTCAGGTGAAAGCGTTCTCACAGCGCCCGATTTGGCGGCACGCGGGCCTAGGTTTCGGGCGCGGCGCGGCGGCCCTCCAGCCAATCAAGCACGGCTTGCGTATCCTCGCCCAGATGCGGCGGCGCGCGGCGGTAGGTGACGGGCGTGGCCGAGAATTTCAGCGGATTGCCGATCAACTCGACCCCGCCGCGGTCAACGCCATCCTTGGCCATGTCGATACGCATCCCCCGCGCCGCGACCTGATCGGAGGCGAAGGCCTGCTCCACGGTATATACGGGGCCGACGGGGACCTTGCGGGCCTCAAGCCCGGCGACGATTTCGGCTTGCGGATGTTGGGCCATCAACGCGACCAGCATGGGGATCAGCGCCTCGCGGTTACGTACCCGGTTGGAATTGCTGGCAAAACGCGGATCATCGGCAAGGTCGGGCCGGCCGAGGAAATCGCAAAAGCGTATATACTGTGTGTCGTTGCCCACCGCGACAAGCACATGGCCATCGGCGCAGGCGAAGGTCTGATACGGGACGATGGTGGCGTGTTCGTCGCCCCGGCGCGGGCGCGGCGCGCCGGTGGTCAGATGTGCGACCCCTTCATTGATCATCCAGGCCACCGTGGCATCCACAAGCGAAAGGTCGATATGCTGCCCCTGCCCGGTCTGATCCCGGTGGCGCAGGGCGGCGAGGATACCGGTCGCGGCATACATGCCGGTCATCACATCGGCGATGCCCACCGCGACCTTGGCGGGCGGGCCATCTTTGGCGCCAGTCAGGGCCATGATGCCGGAATAGCCTTGCGCCATAAGGTCATAGCCGGGCTTTTCGCGGTGTGGGCCAGTTTGGCCGAAGCCCGAGATCGAGCAATAGACCAGCTGTGGATAAGCTGTGAGCAAGCTGTGGAAATCCAGCCCGTATTTGTCGAGCCCGCCGGGTTTGAAATTCTCGATCACCACATCGGCGCGCGCCGCGATCCGGCGGATCGTATCCTGTCCTTCGGCGGTCGCGATATCGACACCAACCGAAAGCTTGTTGCGGTTGGCGCACATGAAATAGCTCGACAGGTCGGTCGGTGCGCCGTCGGGGCCATTGGCAAAGGGCGGGCCCCAGCCGCGCGTGTCATCGCCGCGCTCAGGGTGTTCGATCTTTATGATCGTGGCGCCCAGATCACCAAGCGCCTGCGTGCAGGTCGGCCCGGCCAGGATGCGCGACAGGTCCAGCACGATAAGGCCGTCGAGCGGCCCCTTGGCGCTGGCGGCGGCGGTGTCTTGCGGCGTGTCAGATGCGGCCATCGTAGCCTCCCCTTTCGATCTGGGCGGCGATCACGGTGAAGATGTCGGCGGCCAGCGCCGCCTCGATCGCCGCGCGCAGCTCGGCCCGGTTGGTGACATCCACCCCGGCCCCGCCCATCGCGCGGCCCATGGCGGCGAAGTCGTGGCGGTGTTCATAATCGACGCCCGCGTTGGTCAATTGCCGTTCGCGTTGCTTCTTTTCGATCAGCGCCAGAGAGGCATCGACAAAGACGATGACAATCGGGCGCAGGCCCAGTTCGGCGGCGGTGGTCAGATCGCCGGGGCTCATCAAAAAGCCGCCGTCTCCGACAAACGCCACGGCGGGCCGATCCGGTTCGGCCAGCGCGGCGCCGATGGCCATCGGCACGGCGCAGCCCATGGTGCACAGGCCCGAGGATTGGATGACGGATTTGGGATAGGGCGCTTCCCACATCTGCGAAAGAAGGATGCGATGCGCGCCGCTGTCGACACTGATCCGGGTCTCGGGCGGCAGGGCGGCGCGCGCCTCGGCGATGACACCGGCGGGGCCCCATGGGTCATCGTGCGGGAAAGCGGCGGCAAGCGCGGCTTTGGCGGCGGTCGGCTCGCCACCCGGCCAGGTTGCGCGCGGTTCCACATCGAAAAGCGCGCCAAGCCCGCCGCCGATATGGGTGTTAAAGCTCAGGCCCGCCTGATGCATGTAGTGCCGGTTCGGCACCGGTTGCAGGTCGATCACACGTTGGGTGTCGGGATCCCAGGCCTCGCGCCAGCCGGGGCGCATTTCGATCGGGTCATAACCCACGCACAGGATCAGGTCGGCCCGCGCCACCAGCGGCAGAAGGTGGCGGTCGGCCAGCGGCGACAGGCCCGCGCCGCCCATGGCCAGCGGGTGATCTTCGGGCACGATCCCCTTGGCCTTGTAGTTGGTGATGACCGGCGCGCCGAAGCGTTCCGCAAAGCTGTGCAGACTGCCCTCGGCGTGGTCGGCCATGACGTCCAAACCCGCGATGATCAACGGGCGCTCGGCCTCGGCCAGCCATTGGCGCGCGCTCTGAAGCCCGACGCCAAACGGGGCGGTGCAGGCCTCGGTCACGCGGCGGCGGCCCTTGGGCAACGCGGGCGCGTCGGCCACCGCAATCGGCACATCGATCAGGACCGGACCCTGCCGCCGTTCCATCGCAATCGACACGGCCTTGTCGGCAATCGTATCCGCCTCGCCCGCGGTGAGCGTAAAGGTGGCCTTGGTGATGGGCCCAAGCACCGCGCGGTGATCGAGCACCTGATGGGTGTAGGTCAGCGCCTCATCCGCATCGAGGCATCCGGTCAGCACGACCATCGGCACGCGATCCTGTTCGGCATTGGCCACCACGTTGACGGCATTCATCAGGCCGGGCCCAACCGTGGCCACAAGCACGGCGGGCGCGCCATCGACGTGATGCACGGCCTCGGCC
>CAZPJO010000151.1:0-6314 GCA_964586895.1 uncultured Roseicyclus sp. | reverse complement strand
TCGTGTTGCGGCCAGCCTCGATCCGTTTGGCGATGGCGATCTCGCCCTCGCGGGAGAGCAATTCGACGCTGCCCATTTCGCGCAGGTACATGCGCACGGGGTCGTCGGTGCGGTCGAGTTTCTCGGTTTCCGTGGCGGACACGGCCACTTCGCGGGAGCCGGAGGTTTCCACAACGTCGGTGGAGCCGTCGGGTTTGTCGTCGCCTTCGTCGGCCTCGTCGTCTTCAATGATGTTGATGCCCATTTCCGACAGCATCGACATGACATCTTCGATCTGTTCGGAGGACACCTGTTCGGGCGGCAGGACGGTGTTGAGCTGATCGTAGGTGATGTAGCCGCGCGCGCGGGCGTCCGCGATCATCTTCTTTACGGCGGTCTGGCTCATGTCGAGGCCAAGTTCCTGATCTTCGCCGTCCTGCTTACGATCGTCGGTGTCTTTGGCCATGCGTGTCTACCCCTTGGGCTAAGGTCGATTCGAACCTTTGCGTCTGCAACCAAGCCTAACGCGAATCACTGATTCGGAAAGGCCTAATTCCTTGTTTTCTTGCCTTGTCCCGCGGTTGAGAGCAACCGGTGGAACTCGGCCCGCGCCTCGGACGTCTCGCCGAATTGCTCGGCGTCGTCCTCGCCTTTCGGCGAGAGGGCGGCGTGTTTGCCGCGCACCGCTTCGTTCAGGCGATACGCAAGGGTCGCGTCCTGTGTCTCGGTGATTTCGCCAAGGTCCTGTGTGGCCTCGGCCATTTCATCCTCGATCGCGCGGGCGGCGGTTTGTTTGGCGAATTCTTCGGCCAGGCATTCGGCCGCGCGGGTCTGGTCGCCGTCGCCGATCAGGAACGGAGTGATTGCCAGATGGGAAAGTGACAACAGGCTTTCAAGGGCCCGCGCGAGCGGTGAGGCATTTATTTCATCCAGCAACACCGCCGGATCGCGGGTTGTGGTGCCGAGAAGGAAGGTTGCAAGCGCCGCATGGTCGCCATCGCGTGGGTTGAGGCGGTCAAGCTGATCCTCGAAATCGTCGATCAGATCGGGAAACCGGATACAGCTGGCCACGATCAGGCCGGTGCGCAGGGTCTCGCCATTGAGCGCGGTGGCCTTGACGCGCGTGGTTGCCAGCGGGGATTGCGCTTCGGCGAAACCACGGCCTTTCCACTGACCCCGGCCTCCACCCCCGGCCCCACCCTTGCCGCGCGGGGTCCATGCGGGGCGGAACAGCGCGCGGCGTAATTCGGAGATGGCATCGCCGTAATGGCGGCGCAGGCCGGGATCGCGGATCAGCGTAAGCGCCTGACGCAATCGCAAATCCAATGCCGAACGACGCTCGGGACTATCGAAGATCTGCCCCTCGGTCTCGCGGCGCCACAGAAGTTTGACCATCGGCTCGGCCCGATCAAGCAGCGCCTGCATCGCGCCCGCCCCCTGCGCCTTGATCAGATCGTCGGGATCCATCCCCTCGGGCATGATTACGAACCGCAGACCCTTGCCGCCCTCCAGCATCGGTAGCGCCAGATCGATCAGGCGCATCGCGGCCCGCTGACCGGCCTTGTCGCCATCAAGCGTGATGATCGGCTCGTCGGTAATGCGCCACATCAGGCGCAGCTGATCTTCGGTGATCGCGGTGCCAAGCGGCGCCACGGCAGCCCCGAAACCGGCCTTCACCAACGCGATGACATCCATGTAGCCTTCGGCCACGATCAGGGGCTGCCCCTTGCCCGCCGCTTCGCGCGCGGGGCCGTGGTGATAGAGGCTGTGTCCCTTGTTGAACAGCGGCGTCTCTTGCGAATTCAGGTATTTCGCATTGTCGTTGGGGTCCATCGCACGACCGCCGAAACCCACGCAGCGCCCACGCGGATCGCGGATCGGAAAGATGATGCGCCCGCGGAACGTATCATAGGGTCTGCCGCCCTTGGTGCTGGGTTTGGCGAGGCCGGTTTCCAGCAATTGCGCATCGCTGAACCCCTTGCCCTTGAGCGCATCCCACAGGCCCTGCCACGCGTCGGGGGCAAAGCCGATTTCGAACCGGTCAAGCGTGGCGGCATCCATCCCGCGCCTTTCAAGATACGCGCGCGCCTCCGACGCGGCCGCGGTCTTGAGTTGCAGGCGGAACCACGACACCGCAGCCTCGGTCGCCTTGGCCAGTTCGGTGTTGTGATCGGCCTTTTCCTGCGCCTTGGGATCGCGGGCGGGCATGGTCATCCCGGCTTCGCGGGCCAGCAATTCGACGGCCTCCATGAAGCCGATGTTCTCGGTCTCCTGGACGAATTTGAACATGTCGCCCTTGGCGTGACAGCCGAAGCAATAATAGAATCCCTTGCGATCCTCGACGTGGAAACTGGCGGTCTTTTCCTGATGAAACGGGCAGGGCGCCCACATGTCGCCCTTGGCCTGGTTCGATTTTCTGTTGTCCCACATCACCTTGCGCCCCACCACCTGAGCGATGGAGGTTCGATTGCGAAGCTCGTCTAGGAATCCGGGGGGCAGTGACATGGGCGGAGTATCCATCGCCGGGAAATGAGTGTCCAGCGGATGCCAATCCCGGATACAGATTGTTCACGGGTTGAACATAGACTCAGACGATTTTGTATCGTAATTTCATCAAACTGCACCGTGTGATTTGTTTGTAGTAGTGTTTTTGGAGTACCCGTGCATGCAGTTCAGCGCACTTTCTTTCCTCAAAAGTGAATCTGGCGCCGTAGGTGTCGACTGGGTCATGATGGGCGCAGGTGTCGTGGCCGGTGTCATGGCGATGCTGACGGTTGTGTCAGATGGCACGAACGGATTGGCCGGTAACGTGACGAGCCAGCTGGCGCAGCTTGAAATCGGTAACGTGCCCAACGGGTTGCCCGGTGGTCTTCGCCCCGGCGAAAGTGGCTCGGGCTTCGGCGGGTCAAGCGGCGCAGGCAACAGCGATTGGCGTGATCTGGGCGGCGGTTTCGGCACAGGCGCAGATGGGGGTGCCGGGTCCGACGGATCAATCGAAATTGGCCCGGATGACGAGTCGGAGGTGACCGAGCTTCCTATTGTCGAGAGCGAGCCCGAAGTTCTGGTCGTGGATGCCGCGTTGGTGGTCGAGGAAGTGATCGAAGCGCTGATCGAAGAAGCGCTGGATGACGCCGGTGTTGCGCAAGAGGTCCTGGCCCAACGGGAAATCTGGGTCGATCGCATCGGCGATGCCGCCTTCCCGGAGGCAACCGATGTTGTCGCCGCACTTGACGTTGTCCTGATCAATCGCGGTGTGACGCCGCCCGCCTAAGCGTTGGCGCGGGCGGCCACCATGGCCATGGCGCGCGAAATGTCATGGACGCAAGATGCGGCCATCGAGCGGAAGACCATGATCTGAAACCTTGTGGGTCCGGTCCGCATCAGCACGCAATTCATATGCCCCAGAAGCGTCCGCGCCGCAGCGCCCGGACCAAAGGCGTCAGCGCGCAGGTCAATCGGGACCAGGCGCGCCAGTACCGCCGTCGCATCCGCCCCGTCGAGCGAACAGATTGCCCAAGCGCTGGAATGATCGACAAGGGCCGCGCCCGCAATGGGCGCAAGCGGCCGCCCCAATACCAGGGCTTGTTCGGGCCCGAACCAGACCACGCCGTTCGCATGGGTGTTGGGCGAGGGGAAATCCGCCCCGATCTGTTGGTCGAGCGCGCGGGAGGTTTTGGCCATCTGCCCCTTGTGGGGCGCGATCCAGGTGATCGCGTCATAGGTTACTTCGCTGAGATTTGTGTCGCCAAGGGTGAGCGGCAGCAGCCCGTCGAACGGGGTTTTTG
Source organism: uncultured Roseicyclus sp. (assembly GCA_964586895.1). Lineage (GTDB taxonomy): Bacteria > Pseudomonadota > Alphaproteobacteria > Rhodobacterales > Rhodobacteraceae > Gymnodinialimonas. Next base: position 2,550 of record CAZPJO010000151.1, on the reverse strand, counting down.
CGATCAGGTTAGCCACGGGCGCGCCCTCCGTCAGGGTCGAAGAAGACCGGGTCGCAGATTTCGACCTCGGCGGTGACGCCACGCAGGTGGTCGACCATCTTCATGTGGTGGCCGATGCGGTCGGGGCCGTTTCGCACAAAGCCCAACCCGATGAAATGCCCCAGCGTCGGCGAGAACCCGACCGAAGTCACATAGCCCAGGTCGTTTTCGCGGGTGGCCTCGGCGTCGGTATCGAAGAGATGCGCGCCTGCGGTCAGTTCCTTGACCGCGCCGACGGGTTTGAGGCCGACAAGGCGCTCGCGATCTTGCATAAGAAGTCCGGGGCGCGTGGCGGCGGCCTTGCCGATGAAATCCTTCTTCTTGGAGAGCATCCCCTGCATGCCGACATCGAAGGCAGTGACGCGGCCGTGGATTTCGGCATGGGTGATGAAGCCCTTTTCAAGGCGCAGGACGTTCAGCGCCTCCATCCCGTAGGCGCCGCCGCCAAGGGCCTCGGCGCGGGCGACCAGATCGCGGTAAAGCGCGTCGCCGAAGGTGGCGGGGAGGGCAATTTCATAGGCGTGTTCGCCGGAAAACGAGATCCGGAAAAGCCGCCCGGCAATGCCGTGGATCCGCGTCGGGCCGCATTGCATGAACGGAAAGCTGGCGTCGTCGATGGGCGTGTCGAGCATTCCGTTGAGCAGATCGCGCGCCCGCGGACCCGCGACCGAGAACTGCGCCCATTGTTCGGTCACGGAGGTGAACCGCACGTCGAGATCGGCGCGCAGGCCCTGGGCCACGAAGTCCATATGGGCCATGACCTGCCCGGCGGCGGCGGTTGTGGTTGTCATCACATAATGGTTTTCCGCCAGGCACGCGGTGGTGCCGTCATCCATCACATGCCCGTCTTCGCGCAGCATCAAACCATACCGCACGCGGCCCGGTTTGAGGGTGGAGAACATGTTTGTGTAGAGGAAATCCAGAAACGCGCCTGCGTCAGGGCCGGTGATCTCGATCTTGCCGAGGGTCGAGACATCGACGATGCCAACGGCGCTGCGGACCATGGCCACTTCGCGATCGCAGCTTTGCCGCCAATGTGTTTCGCCGGGCGCGGGGATGTAGGAGGGGCGATACCACAGGCCCGCCTCGATCATCGGTGCGCCGCGTGCGGCAAGCGCCTTGTGCGATGTGGTGAACCGTTCGGGCGCGAAGCCCTTGCCCCGCGCACCCGCACCAAGGGTCGCCAGCGCCACGGGGGCAAACGGCGGGCGATAGGTGGTGGTGCCGGTCTCGGGAATGGTGCGCCCGGTGGCATCGGCCAGAACCGCAAGCGCGGTGATGTTGGAAGATTTCCCCTGATCCGGGGCCATGCCTTGCGTGGTGTAGCGCTTCATGTGCTCCACGGAGCGGAAGCCTTCGGCGGCGGATTGCTTCACGTCCTTGGTGGTGACGTCATTGGCAAAGTCGAGCCACGCGCGGCCCGGCGCATCGACGAAATGCAAAGGCGCGCCATTGCCGCCTTCCATATGCACGTCGGGAAGCTGGCGATTGCGATCACATTTGCGACCCAAGGCAGTGAGAGCGGCCTCGGCGGCCTCCGAACCGCTCACAATCGCGTCCCAGATCGAAAGGCGCCCATCGCACGCGCCCGCGACATGCAGGCCGGGGATCGCATTGTCGGCAGGGACGAAGGCTTTGATCTGTTCGTCCCAGACCGGTCGCGCGCCCATATGGCAGGTCAGGTGAACCGTCGGGTTCCAGCCCCCCGCAACGCCCAGGCAATCGGTCTCAAGCTGGTAGGTGCCCGATGCGGTGCGATAGCTGATCTGGCGCAGGGCCTGCCGCCCCCTGGTCCCCACAACCTCCGCCCCTGCGATCAGGCGGTAGGCCCCTTTCGCCTCGGCGTCCGGGCGGGTGTCGATTACGGTGCAATCAACGCCCGCATCAATCAGGTCGACCGCAGTCTGATGCGCGTCGGGGTTGTTGGTAAACAGGCTGATCTTCTCGCCCGGTGTGACGCCGTAGCGGTTCACGTAGGTGCTGATGGCCGAGGCCATCATGATGCCCGGGCGGTCATTGTCGGGAAAGACGATAGGCCGTTCAAGCGCACCCGCCGCCAACACCGTCTGCCGCGCGCGGATGCGCCAGAAACACTCGCGGGGCAGCGCGGGGTCGTGCGGCAGGTGGCCGCCCACCCGTTCGACCGCGCCGAAGGTCAGGCCATCGTAAACGCCCGTCACTGTCGTGCGCGTCATAATGCGCACGCGGCCCGTGTCGCGCAGGGCCTCAAGTGTCTCAGATACCCAGATCGGTGCAGGAATGCCGTCAATGACGCCGCCGTCCGACAAAAGCCGCCCGCCAAGATGCGCATTCTCATCGGCCAGGATCACATCGGCCCCCGAGCGCGCCGCCGTGAGCGCGGCCATCAGGCCCGCAGGGCCACCGCCGATCACCAGCACGTCACAGAAGGCGAAGGCGCGTTCGTTTTCCTCGGCGCTGGCGGTGTGCGTCATCCGGCCCAGACCGGCGGCGCGGCGAATGATCGGCTCGTACAGCTTTTCCCAGGCCTTT
>CAZPJO010000150.1:2648-6316 GCA_964586895.1 uncultured Roseicyclus sp. | reverse complement strand
CGACGGCGCGATGTTCGGCTACGGCACGCCCATCGGCACGCATTTCGCGCCGCACAATCCCGATTACGTGGACCTGACCGGCAATTCCGAATTCAACCCCGACCGTGCCCGCGAATTGCTGGCCGAGGCGGGCGTCGAGGACCTCACGCTGCGCATGATGCTGCCGCCGCCCACCTACGCCCGGCGCGGGGGCGAGATCATCGCCAGCCAACTCCGCGACGTCGGTATCGAGACCGAGATCACCAACCTCGAATGGGCGCAATGGCTTGAACAGGTGTTCCGCGGCTATGATTTCGACCTCACAATCGTCAGCCATACCGAACCCGCCGACATCAACATCTACGCCCGGCCGGAATATTATTTCCAATACGACAACGCCGATTTCCAAGGCCTGATGGAGCAACTCAACGCTGAAACCGACCCCCTCGCGCGCAGTGCGATCCTGCGTCTGGCGCAGGAAATGATCTCCGAGGATTACGTCAACGCCTACCTCTTCCAACTGGCCAAGACCGGCGTGGCAAACGCCAACATCACCGGCCTTTGGGAAAACTCGCCCACCCAGGCCGTTGACCTGACCGGCGTCAGCTGGACGCAGTGAGCTGACGCAATCCTGATGCGAGGCCCGGTCCCCACGACCGGGCCGTTTTGCTGTGCACCGCCGCCGCGTGACCCATGAAAAACCCCGTCGCCATCCTCTGCGCACCTGTGTCATGCTGGCTTCACAAAGGCGGCATAGACCGTCCATGACCAACAGGCTTTTCCGCGATGGGGACGATTTCGACATGACCATGACCCGTTTTCTGGGCTCGACAGCCCTGGCCCCTACCCTGGCCCTCGCCCTGAGCACGGCTTCACCCGCCCTCGCCGACAGCTTTTTCGTGACAAGCCCGGCCAATGACGGCGACGGAACCTTGCGCGCAGCCCTCGAAGCCGCCGCTGCGCGCAACACCGGGCCGGACACGATCTTCATCGCCACGGATCAGGATATTTCACTGACCGCGCCGCTGTTTTATGACGGTGCTGACCCGCTGGTCCTTACCGGACGTGGGCAGGCGATCCAGGCGTCAGGCGATTTCGCGATCCTGACGACGACACGCACGCAGGACCTGTCGCTCGCCCATCTGCGCCTTCTCGGCACCGGCGGCTATTCGATGGAGGCCCAGGGCCCCGTCGGCGCGCCCGGTCTTCTGGTCGATGTCCCCGATGATGCGACCGGCATGGTCCAGGTGCGCCTGAACGCTATCGAAGTGTCCGGCACCGCTGGCCATGGCATCCACATCTCCGATTGCACCCTGGCCGAAGCCTGCGGCGGCGGCGAAGGGGGCGAAGGCGCCGGCTCGGATGCGGGCATTTCCCTGTCCCTGATGGATGTCGTTGTGCGCGACACGGCCTATGGCCGCTTCGATGCCGACGGCATCCGCGTCGATGAACGCGGCCCCGGCGATATCCGGTTCAGCGCCACGGGCCTTGTCGTCGAAGGCGTCGGCGCAGACGGCGTCGAGCTTGACGAAGGGCAGGAAGGCCATGTCCACGCCACCGCGTCCGGCGGCGGGTTCACCGGCAACGGCGCCTATTGCGACCCGGCCCTGCTTGCCGGGTTCTTGCCGGATCGGCCCGAGGCCGAGTTCGATGAAGGCCGCATGCCCGCCGATGCCATCCCCGCCCCCGTCACCGGCTCGCCCGACGACGGCTGTTTCGAACGCGCGGTCGATCTTTATGACGACGGCAGTGTCGAGGCCTATGAATTCGCCATCGACGTCGATGATGGTTTCGACATCGACGAAGACGGCCCCGGCGACATCGTGGCGACCTTTCACGGCACCGCCATGACCGGCAATTTCGACGAAGGCTTCGATTTCGATGAGGCGGGTCTGGGCAATGTCGAAGCCGCCTTCGTCTTCGTCTTCGCCGCCGACAATGTCGATGATGCGATCAAGATTTCCGAGCGCGGCCTGGGCGATGTCGTGGGTGCGGTCACCACCTCCGAGGTGATCAACAACGGCGGCGTCGGCATCGTCTACGAGGAAGAGGATGACGGCGATCTGCACCTTGTCATCCTGCGCTCGGCCACTGTCGGCAACGACGCGGGCGAGCTTGGCATCGAAGCCGTGCAGGACGATGACGGCGCGGGCTTTGTCTCCGTCATCGACACCGAAGTCGCCGATGGCATCGACGTGGACGGCGCGCAGATCGACCCCGACTGAGACCCGCGCGCCTTTTGGTGAACTCGGCTCTGGCCCCTCTGGCGGCGGCGGCATACCCTGCGTCCCATGTTGCGTTACCTGCTGATCCGCGCCCTGTCGCTGAGCCTGAGCCTGATCGTGGCCAGCGTCGTGATCTTCGCGGTGATCGAGGTCATTCCCGGCGATCCCGCCGCCTTCATGCTGGGGCTCAACGCCACCGATGCGGCCATCGAAAACCTGCGCGCCGAACTGGGCCTCGGCGGATCGCTCGCTGATCGTTACCTCAGCTGGATCACCGGCATGCTGCGTGGCGATTTCGGCACCTCCTACACCTACCGCGTGCCGGTCGCCGACCTGATCGCCGACCGCATCTGGGTCTCTCTACCGCTGGCAATCTTCGCCCTGATCCTGTCCACGCTCATCGCCATCCCCGTGGGCATCATCGCCGCAACGAACCGGGGCGGCGCGGGCGATTTCGCGATCATGGGCCTCACGCAACTGGGCATCGCCGTGCCAAACTTCTGGTTCGCCATGCTGCTCGTGCTGCTCTTCGCCGTGACCCTCTCGCTCTTCTCCGCTGGCGGCTTCCCCGGCTGGGACCAGCCCGGACCGGCGCTCAAATCGTTGGTCCTGCCCGCCATAGCACTCGCCCTGCCGCAGGCCTCCATCCTTGCGCGCGTCATGCGCTCTGCCGTGATCGAAACCCTGGATCAGGATTACATCCGCACCGCCCGCGCCCGGGGCCTCACCCGCGGCCAGACGATCCGCCGCCACGCGCTGCGCAACGCGCTGATCCCCGTGCTGACCATCATCGGCCTGCAATTCAGCTTCCTTATGGCAGGCGCGATCATCATCGAAAACGTCTTTTTCCTCCCCGGCCTCGGGCGGCTGGTGTTCCAGGGCATCACCCAACGCGACCTCGTCGTCGTGGAATCCGTCACCATGCTGCTGGTCTTCGCGGTCATCACCGTCACCTTCCTCGTCGATATCGCCTACGCCCTCGTCGACCCACGGCTGCGCCGCAAATGACGCGCCCGCCCCCAAGCCTCATGATCGGCGCGGCCATCACCGCGATCTATGCCGCGATTGCCCTGCTGTCTCTGCTCTGGACCCCCTACGACATCACCAACCTGCAAATCTCCAACCGCCTGCAAGGCTGGTCGGCCACACACCCCCTCGGCACCGATCAATTCGGCCGCGATATGGTCTCCATGCTGATGGAAGGCGCGCGCACCTCCATCGCGGTGGCCATCGTTGCCGTCGGCATCGGCGTGACCCTCGGCGTGCCCTTGGGCCTCGCCGCCGCCGCCAATCGGGGCTCGCTGCTCGATGAAATCATCATGCGCGGCAATGACCTGATCTTCGCGTTCCCCTCGCTGGTCATTGCGATCCTCATCACCGCGATCTGGGGGCCGTCGGCCACCAACGCGATCCTGGCCATCGGCATCTTCAACATCCCCGTTTTCGCCCGTGTCGCGCGGGGCG
>CAZPJO010000150.1:0-2638 GCA_964586895.1 uncultured Roseicyclus sp. | reverse complement strand
CGACTACATCCTCGCCGCCCGAACCGCAGGCAAATCCCGTGCCCGGATCTCGGCGGAACACGTCCTGCCCAACATCGCCAACCTGCTGATCGTGCAGGCCACGATCCAGTTCTCCCTCGGCATCCTCGCCGAAGCGGGCCTGTCCTACGTGGGCCTCGGCGCGCAGCCGCCGACCTCTTCGCTCGGACGCATGCTCAGCGAAAGCCAGACGATGATCTATTCCGACCCGTGGCTTGCCGTGCTTCCGGGGCTGGCCATCGTCATCCTCGTTCTCGGCCTCAACCTTCTGGGCGACGGGTTGCGCGACGCGCTCGACCCTCGCCTGCGGAGGGCGCGGGAATGATCGACATCCGCAATCTGTCCGTGCGCGCGGGGCAAACCCAGATCCTGTGCGACGTCTCGCTCACCATCGGCGAAGGCGAAATCTTCGGCCTTGTCGGCGAAAGCGGCTCGGGCAAATCCATGACCGCGCTCTCGCTCATGGGCCTCCTGCCCCGCGTCATGCAGGCCACTGGCACCGCGACCCTCGACGGCACCGACCTCCTGTCGCTCCCCGAACACGCCCTCTGCGCGATGCGCGGCAACGACATCTCGATGATCTTCCAAGAACCGATGACCGCCCTCAACCCCGTGCAGACCATCGGCGAACAGGTCGCCGAGGTGCTGACAATCCACGGCAAGGCCCACGGCCCCGAAGCCCGCCATATCGCCCGCAACCGCCTTGACCGGGTGGGCCTCTCGCGCATCGGCCTCGACCGATACCCCCATGAACTCAGCGGCGGCCAACGCCAACGCGTCTGCATCGCCGCCGCCATTGCGCTCCACCCCCGCCTTCTGATCGCGGATGAACCCACCACCGCCCTCGACGTCACCACGCAGGCGCAGATCCTCGACCTGCTGCGCGATCTCGTGGCCGAGGAAAACATGTCCCTCTTGCTGATCACCCATGACCTTGCCGTTGTCTCAAACATGGCCCATCGCATCGCCGTCATGGAACGCGGCCTGATCGTCGAACAGGGGGCCACCGCCACGGTTCTGCGCGACCAATCCCACCCCTATACCCGCAAACTCTTCGCCGCCTCTGCGCACCAACCCGACCGCGACGCCAACGCCGCCGCCGATGCCATCCTGCGCGTCGAAAACGTCCACCGCCACTATCCCGGCCCGCGTCAGGGCTTCCGCCGTGGCCCTCCCATCCGCGCCGTGAACGGCGTCAGCTTCGACATCCAACGGGGTGAAAGCCTTGGCCTCGTGGGCGAAAGCGGTTGCGGAAAATCCACCCTGACCCGTGCCATTCTCGGGCTCGACCCGCTCACCTCCGGCACCATCACGCTCAACGGCAATCCCATCTCGCCGCAGATGCCGCGCGCAAACCGCGCCGATATGCAGGTCGTGTTCCAGGATCCCTACGGAAGCTTCAATCCCCGCTGGCGTGTCGACCGCATCATCGCGGAACCCTTCCACCTTTTGTCGCGCAAACCTGATCCTTCCGACATCGCCGATGCGCTCGACGCCGTGCGCCTGTCGCCCGAGGACGCGTTCAAATACCCCCACGAATTCTCCGGCGGTCAGCGTCAACGCATCGCCATCGCCCGCGCGCTGATCACCCGGCCCAAACTCCTCGTGCTGGACGAGGCCGTCAGCGCGCTAGACGTCTCGGTGCGTGCACAAATCCTTGACCTGCTGGCCGATCTGCAAACCCGCTTTGGCCTCAGCTACCTGTTCATCTCCCACGACCTGACCGTCGTGCGCGCCATCACCGACCGCGTTCTGGTGATGCAGGCGGGCGAAATCGTCGAAAAAGGCGAGACCGAGCGCGTCTTCACCGGCCCCACGCATCCCTATACCCAAGCCCTGCTGGCTTCGGCCCCGAAACTGGAGATCCCCGCATGACCTCATCCTTTCCCATCTGGTTCGATCCCGCGCAGGTCTTCATCGGCGGCACCTGGCGCGCGCCCACGGGCGGCGAAACCCTGCCCGTGCTGGACCCGTCCACCGGAGCCGAAATCGCCCGCATCGCGCGCGGCACGCAGGCCGACATCACCGCCGCCGTTGACGCCGCCGAGGCCGCGCTTGCGGGTGAATGGGGCGCGCTAACCGCCGCGCAACGCGGTCGCCTCCTGCACCGGCTTGGCGATCTGGTCCTGCAAAACGCCGACGCGCTGGCGACGCTTGAGGCGATGGATGTCGGCAAACCCCTGAAACAGGCACGCAACGATGTCGTGGCGCTGGCGCGCTATTGCGAATTCTACGGTGGCGCCGCCGACAAGCTGACCGGCGAAACCATCCCCTTCCAGCCAGGCTTCACCGTCTACACCCTGCGCGAACCGCACGGCGTGACCGGCCACATCATCCCGTGGAACTACCCGATGCAGATCATCGGACGCTCCATCGGCGCGGCGCTGGCCACCGGCAACGCCTGCGTGTTGAAACCGGCGGAAGAGGCCTGCCTGACCGCGCTGGCCTTCGCCGATCTCGCGCGCCAGGCGGGCCTTCCGGCGGGCGCATTGAACGTCGTCCCCGGCCTCGGCGCGGAGGCGGGCGCCGCGCTGACCGCCGAGCCCCGCGTGCGCCACCTGTCGTTCACCGGCTCGGTCGCCACCGGCAAACGCGTGCAGATCGCGGCCGCCGAAAACAT
>CAZPJO010000149.1:0-6413 GCA_964586895.1 uncultured Roseicyclus sp. | reverse complement strand
CGGCTTGGCTTCCTGCCCGGTGACATGAAGGACAAGGTCGATCCCTATATGCAGCCGCTCTACGACGCGTTGAACGATTTCCTGCCGGGCAAGCAATTGGCCAAGCTGCTTGAGGAAAAGACCATCGAAATCGCGCCGCTGGCGTTCATGCGCGGACGCACGTTGTCAAATGCCTTTGTGGTGCTGGACGAGGCGCAGAACGCGACGTCGATGCAGATGAAGATGTTCCTGACGCGCCTTGGGCGCGGCTCCAAGATGGTGATCACCGGCGACCGGTCACAGGTCGATCTGCCGCGCGGAGTGACCAGCGGTTTGAGCGAAGCCGAACGCATCCTGAAAGGGACCGGCGGCATCAGCTTTAATTATTTCACCGCGAAAGACGTGGTGCGCCATCCGATGGTTGCCAAGATCATCGAAGCCTACGACCGCGACGCGCCACAGGGGTAAGCGCAGGGATAAGCAACGAGAGACTACCCGCAGGCACGGGCTGCGCGCTTAATCCTGTTTCGACGGACGCCCGCTCAACCGCCATATGGCGGTGGCAAGCCCGAGCCCCACCACCAGAAGGATCGGGTTTTCGGACACGAGTGTCGCGACGGACGCGCCGAATTCCATCAAGAATGTTGGAAGATGTTCCATGTTTGCTCTGCCTCGGATTTTTCGTTTTTGTCGGTATTGGCGCAACAATGGGGCGAAACTTTGACCATTGTGTTAATATTCGCCGCGCGCGTGAAGACGCCGACCGGCCCGCTATATGTCCAGCCATGACGGAACAAAACGAAATCGCGCGGGTCGAGATCAGTTCGGAGCAAGAGCTTTGGGACTGGCTGGAGGCGAACCATGCCGGGCCTTCCGTCTGGCTGGTGACGTGGAAGGCGACACATCGCGAAAGATACGTCGGGCGCGACGCGGTTCTCGATGCGCTGATCGCTTATGGATGGGTCGATGGGCGGCGCATGAAGCTTGATGACGACCGCACCATGCAATTGATTTCGCCGCGCAAGGCGCAGGTCTGGGCGCGGTCATACAAGGCGCGCGCCGACAAGCTGTTGGCCGATGGGCGCATGCGGCCACCCGGCCTTGCGGCACTGGAGGCGGCCCGGTCAAGCGGGCGCTGGACAGAGGCCGACCCGGTCGATGACCTTGTCGTGCCCGGCGATCTTCGGGATCGGCTGGACGCGTTGGATGCAAGCGGCTGGTTCGATGCGGCAGCGCCGTCTTACCGGCGCAATGTGCTGCGCTATCTTGCGGCGGCCAAGCGTGCGGAGACGCGGGACAAACGCATCCGTGCCATCGCCGAGCATGCCGCGCGTGGCGAGAAGCTTGCGCAGTATTGACCGCCCCCCCGCGCTTGCCTCCGCCGCCCGCAATTGTCCCCAGGCGCGACTTGCCCTAAGCGCGGGGCATGGAGATCGACATTCTCATCGAAGACACCGCCTGGGATGCGCTGGACCTTGAGGCCATGGCTCGGGACGCCACGCGCGCGACGCTCCACGCGCTGTCCCTTGATCCCGATGCCTACGCGCTTTCGCTTCTGGCCGCCGATGACGCCCGCATCGCCGCGCTGAACGCTGATTTCCGGGGCAAGCCCACGCCCACCAATGTTCTGTCCTGGCCCGCCGAAGAGCGCGCGGCGATGACACCCGGTGCGATGCCCGATCTGCCAAAGGCCGACGCCGACTGCCCCCCGGTCGAGCTTGGGGATATCGCACTGGCCCATGGCACCTGTGCGCGCGAGGCCCGCGAAGGCGGCAAACCGCTGGCCCATCATACCACGCATCTGATCGTGCATGGGTTGATGCATTGCCTTGGCTTCGATCACGAAACTGAGGCAGATGCGGCACTTATGGAACAGCTTGAAACACGTATACTTGCCAGCTTGGGGGTCCCTGACCCATATTGAGGGCACGGGCGGTCTGGCCCGGTCTGTTTCTTGGAAAGGAGCCATGAGCTCAAATCCCGATCCGTCGTCTCCCGCGGCGCGTGGCGCGCCGCCTGAGACCGACGAAGTACCGGCCCAGAGGCCGGGCTTTTTCGCACGTTTGTTTGGCGCGTCTTCCGTCGCCGAAGAACCGGACCATGACCCACAAACCGACCATGGCGACACCCCGCAGCAATTCGGGCCACCGCTTCCGTCGATGTCGAACCTGCGCAAGATGCGGGTCGAGGATGTCGCGATCCCCCGCGCCGAGATTGTCTCGGTCGGGATCGACGCGTCGTTGTCCGATCTGGTGCAGGTGTTCCGCGACAGCGGCCTGACGCGATTGCCGGTGTATGACGGCACGCTGGACGAGCCTGCGGGCCTGGTGCACCTCAAGGACATCGCGTTGAAACACGGGTTCAACGGCGAGGGCGAGGATTTCACCCTCTCCGAGGTGCTGCGCCCGGTGCTTTATGTGCCGCCGTCGATGCCCATCGGTGTGCTTCTGACGAAGATGCAGACCGAGCGGACGCATATGGCGCTGGTGATCGACGAATATGGCGGTGTCGACGGCCTTCTGACCATCGAGGATCTGATCGAACAGGTGATCGGTGAGATCGAAGATGAACACGATATCGAAGAGGCACAGCCATGGCTGCGCGAGGAAGACGGCGCGTTCCTTGCCCTGGCGCGTGCGCCGTTGGACGAGTTCGAAGGCGAGATCGGCATTGAGCTGGTCGATGACGCGGAAGAGGAAGAGGTCGATACACTCGGCGGTCTGGTCTTTCTTCTGTCGGGTCGGGTGCCGACCCGTGGCGAGGTTGTCCCGCATCCCTCCGGTGTCGAGTTCGAAGTGATCGACGCCGATCCCCGCCGGATCAAGCGCTTGCGCGTCCGCTTGCCGAAAGAGGCGGCGGAGTGAGCGAGCGCGCGGGCGTCGCCATGGCGGCGTCTTCGGGGTGGCCCGTCCGCGCCCTGGCCGCTCTGGCCGGTGGCGTCGCGGCATTGGCGTTGCCGCCGTTCGGGGCATGGCCCCTGCTTTTTCCGGCCTTTGCGCTTGTGTGCGCGTTGATCGCGCGCGCGCCCGAGGCCCGCGCCGCCGCGTGGCTTGGGTGGTGCGCCGGGGCGGGGTGGTTTGGCGTCTCAATGCACTGGATCGTGCAGCCGTTCTTTGTCGATGCGGCCACGCATGGGTGGATGGCGCCCTTTGCCATTCTGTTGATGGCGGGCGGGCTGGCCCTGTTCTGGGCGGTTGCGGCTTGGCTGGCGGCGCGTCTTTGCGCGGCAGGACCGGCGCGCGCGCTGGTGTTTTGCGGGCTGCTGGTGCTGAGCGAAGCGTTGCGGGGGCGGGTCTTTTCGGGCCTGCCCTGGGCGCAGCCGGGCCATGGGTTGATCGGAACGGACGCCCTCGCCCTGGCGGCGATGGGCGGGCCGATGGCGTTGACGCTTGTGGTGCTGGGTCTGGCGGCGGCGGCGGCCGCGCTTTATCTCTGGCGCGGCGTCGGGGCGGCGGTCTTGCCCTTGGCGGCGGGGCTCGTCGTGGGCCTGATCCCGATGATGGGGCCAAGCCCCGCGCCGCTCGCGCCGATGATCCGCGTGGTTCAGATCAACGCCCCGCAAGACCTGAAATGGGATCCCGACATGATCCCGGTGTTCTTTGATCGCGGCGTGGCCCTGACGGCGACGGGCGGGCCCGCCGATCTTGTGATCTGGCCGGAAACCAGCCTGCCCACGATCCTGCGCCAATCCGACGAGGCCCGCGCCCGTATCGCGCGTGCAGCGCGCGGCGCGGATGTCTTGATCGGGGGGCAACGCTATGCCGGGATCCAGCCGCGCAATATCCTGGCCCATCTGGGCGACACCGGCGCGGTGGTGCAGGTCTATGACAAGCATCATCTGGTGCCCTTCGGCGAATACATGCCCCTGCGCGGTGTGGCCGATGATCTGGGCCTGGCCGGCTTGGCGCAGCGATTGGCAGGCGGGTATCACCCCGGCGAGGGCCCTGGTTTGATGGATCTCGGGCCATTGGGTCGGGCCTTTCCAATGATCTGCTACGAGGCGATTTTTCCGCATTATATCGGGCAGGTGGCGCGCCCCGATTGGATGGTGCAGGTCACAAACGACGCCTGGTTCGGCAGTTTCGCGATGCCGCATCAGCATCTGGCGCTGGCGCGATTGCGGGCTGCCGAACAGGGGCTGCCTTTGATCCGGGCGGCCAACACCGGAATATCGGCCGTGATCGACGCGCGTGGCCGCGTGGTGGAGGCCTTGCCGATGGACGTCGATGGCGTGATCGACGCGGCCCTGCCTGCCGCCCTGCCGCCCACGCTTTATGCCCGCACCGGCGATCTGCCTGCGCTTTTGCTGGCGGGTCTCGTCACATTCGCGGGGCTCGGCATGGCTTGGTGGCGCAAGGCCCATTGAACCGGCCCCAAAAGGGGCGTAAGCCCGGCGAACCCCCACAACGGCTTCCTGACGTGGGGCGACACTCACATCGGAGCATTCCCCATGGCGCGTAACAACTACCTCTTCACCTCGGAATCCGTGTCCGAAGGGCACCCGGACAAGGTCTGCGATCGGATCTCGGACGCGGTCCTGGATGCGTTCCTGTCCGAAGAACCCGAGGCGCGCGTCGCGGCCGAGACCTTCGCGACCACCAACCGCGTGGTGATCGGTGGCGAGGTCGGCCTGAGCGATCAGGACAAGCTCAAGGAATACATGGGCCGCATCGACGCCATCGCCCGCGAATGCATCCGCGACATCGGCTACGAGCAGGACAAGTTCCACCACGAAACGGTCGAAATCACCAACCTGCTGCACGAACAATCCGCCCATATCGCGCAAGGCGTCGACGCCGCCGCCAACAAGGACGAAGGCGCCGGCGATCAGGGGATCATGTTCGGCTATGCCGTCGATGAGACGCCCGAATTGATGCCCGCCCCGATCCATTATGCCCATGCGGTGCTGAAACGGCTGGCCGAGGTGCGCAAATCGGGCGCCGAGCCCGCGCTTGGGCCAGACGCGAAATCGCAGCTTTCCGTGCGTTACGAGGATGGCAAACCGGTCGGTGTGACCTCCATCGTGCTGTCCACCCAACACCTCGACGCGACCCTCACCTCCGACGACGTGCGCGCCATCGTAGAGCCCTATATCCGCGAAGAACTCCCCGACGGCTGGATCAGCGGTGCCACCGAATGGCACGTGAACCCCACCGGCAAATTTGTGATCGGCGGGCCGGACGGCGACGCGGGCCTGACCGGGCGCAAGATCATCGTGGACACCTACGGCGGCGCGGCCCCCCACGGCGGCGGCGCGTTCTCGGGCAAGGACCCGACCAAGGTGGACCGCTCCGCCGCCTATGCCGCGCGCTACCTTGCCAAGAACGTGGTGGCCGCGGGCCTCGCGCATCGCTGCACGATCCAGCTCAGCTATGCGATCGGTGTGGCCAAGCCCCTGTCGATCTATTGCGACACCCCCGGCACCGGACAGGCCCACGAAGCCGAGATCGAGATCGCGCTCGGGCAAGTGATGGACCTGACCCCGCGCGGCATCCGCACGCATCTTGGCATGAACAAGCCCATCTACCAACGCACGGCCGCCTATGGCCACTTCGGCCGCGCGCCCGAGGGGGATGGCGGCTTCTCGTGGGAAAAGACCGATCTGGCCGACGCGATCAAGGCGGCGCTTTAAGGCACTATCGGCGATGAAGCCTGCTGCCTTCTACATCGCATCATTCATGGTCTGGATGGTGGTGACGGTTGTGGGCATCTGGGCCATCAGCTTTGGCTATCACCTTCTTGTCATGGGGGATGCGGAATTTGAAATCCCGCTGCCCGAGGCGGTGAGCGTTTGGGTCTCCGGCTTGATCGTGGCACCTTTGATGACCGCTCGGACGTTCCGCACCCGTGAAGAACGCCGGATGGACCGTGGCGAAAGCTGGTTTTACACCTTCGCCTTCACCGCAACCGCGCTTTGCGTGGCCGCAGCCGGGATTGCCTTGGACGCCGCGCTCAACCCCGATGTCGCCGGGGAATTGGAATGGGCGTGGAACAACGCACGCCCCATTCCAGAGATCGCGATTGCGGTGCTGACCGCCCTGATCCTGGGTTTGATGAAATTGCTTCTGGTGCTTGGGCGGCGCAACCAAAGCAGGCGGGCCGCGCGCAAAGGTTAGGCCACGGTCCCTGTCGGGGCGCTTGAGCATTGGCGTGCCGCAGGCTACGCACCCCGCACCATGACAGAACCAAATCCCAACCGCCCCCACCGCAACTTCTATGGTCGCCGCAAGGGCCAACACCTCAAGGACAGCCAGGAGCGCTACCTGGCCGAGGATCTGGCCGCCCTGTCGCCCGGCCCGGTCGATTGGGACGTGAACCCCGACCGCAAAACGCTGGATCTCAAGGCTCTGTTCGTCACGCGCGTGGTCTGGCTGGAATTCGGCTTCGGCGGCGGCGAACTTCTGGTGCATCAAGCCGCCTCGAATCCGCAGGTC
>CAZPJO010000148.1:1669-6414 GCA_964586895.1 uncultured Roseicyclus sp. | reverse complement strand
TGCGCCTGCGTGCCGCCGACGTAGCGATAGAGCGGCTGCGCGGTGAAATCCGCGGCCGCTTTCGCATTGGCTAGGCTCACGCCGAGGATCGCGTTTGCGCCCAGGCGGCCCTTGTTGTCGGTCCCGTCCAGCTCGCACATGGCCATGTCGATGGCGACCTGCTCGGTGGTGTCAAAGCCCACCAGCGCATCGGCGATCTCGCCGTTGACGGCGGCCACGGCCTCCTGCACGCCCTTGCCCTTGTAGCGCGCCTTGTCGCCGTCGCGCTTTTCCACCGCCTCATAGGCCCCGGTCGAGGCCCCCGACGGCACGGCCGCGCGGCCCATGGTGCCGTCTTCCAGCATGACGTCGACTTCGACGGTCGGGTTGCCGCGGCTGTCGAGGATTTCGCGCGCGTGGATGTCGATGATAAGGCTCATGGAATGGCTCTCCGTGCCGGATTGGGTCGGTAACAGGGGCGCTATAGCACCGTGGATAGGCGCGCGAACACCCCTTGGTTTGCGTTATTTTGCGCAAATGTTAGCGGTAACATGCCGCAGGCCTAGGGTGTGACCACCCGTTCGCGCCACAAGGTGAACAGGCCCGTGGCAATCACAATCGCCGCGCCCACCAGTGTCCAGATATCGGGCCGCTCGCCAAAGACGAAGAACGCCAGGATCAAGGCAAAGACCAACCGCGTGTAGCGAAACGGCGTGACCACGGCGATTTCACCGACCCGCATCGCCGCCGTGATCGCGTAATTGGCGATCAGCGCAAAGATCAACGCGCCGCCAAGAATCGCCGACAGGCCCGCGTCCGGCCTCACCGCGTCATCGCCAAGCGCAAACAGCAAAAGCCCCGCCGCGCCCGCCGCGACCGATCCCCAAAGCGCGAGCACCGTGGTCGGGACGGCCCTTGGGATCAGGCGTGTTGACAGGTCGCGTCCGACCAGCCCAAAGGTCGCGCCGACGGCCCAAAGGGTCTCGCGCTGGAACCCGTCGAACCCGGGCCGCACGATGATCAGAACGCCAACCAACCCGATCAGGATCGCCACCAACCGTCGCCAGCCGACGGGCATGCCCAGAAACACCGCCGCCCCAAGGGTCACCAGCAGGGGGTTGGCCTGGATGATGGCCGACAGCAGCGACAGCTCGATCGTCGACAGGGCCATGACAAAGCAATAGGTGGCGAAAGCTTCCGACAGCACCCGGACCGCAAAGGGCCGCGAGGCCAGCGCCGGATCAAACAGCCGCGCGCCCGCCAGCTTGGCCCAGAGCGCCAGGATGGCTGCGCCGCCAAGCCCGAAGATCGAGATGACCTGCCCCACGGGCATCGTGCCGAGCGTCAGTTTGATGAACGTATCCGACAGGGCAAAGCCCAACATGGCCAATGTCATCCAGCCCATGCCCTTGAGGTTGTCCATCCGCGCCCGGCTCCCTGTCTGACTGCCCATCCGACCCCTAGGCCGATCCCGGACCACGCAACAGCCCAAATACGCACGCGCCTGGTTTCATCTTGCCAGACACGCGCCCCAACAGGTCACGCAGGCTCTCGCCCTTGAAACCGTTAAGAAAATGTAAACAAAAACGGCTTATCCATTTGGAAACAATGGCCTAGACCCCTTGTGCACGCGTGCACACATGCGCAAATGGCCCTGATCCGCCTCAGCCCTTCTTGATCGGCACCCCGTAAAGTTCCAGCCGGTGCCCCTTGAGCCGATACCCCAGCTTCTCGGCGATCTTCTCCTGAAGCGCCTCGATCTCCGCGTCCACGAACTCGATCACCTCGCCCGAGTTCATGTCGATCAAATGGTCATGGTGGTCGCGCTCGGCATCCTCGTACCGCGCCCGCCCGTCGCCGAATTCCAGCTTCTCAAGGATCCCCGCCTCCTCGAACAGCTTCACGCTGCGATAGACGGTCGCGATCGAAATCTTGGGGTCTTCGGCCACCGCGCGGGCGTAAAGCTCTTCGACATCGGGGTGGTCATCCGAGCCTTCCAGCACCCGCGCGATCACGCGGCGCTGTTCGGTCATGCGCAACCCCTTGCGGGCGCAACGCTCTTCGATCGTGTCTTGCATGACGGCTCACCCGGTTGATTTGCCGGGTCGGTTTAGGCGATATCGCGGCCCAGATAAAGATCATCCGGGCCGCGTCTCATCCGCCGCTCAGAAGCGTGCGAGGCGCTCGTGGACCTGGCCGCGCATCGTGGTGTCCAATCCCAAAGCCCCGGCCAGTTCCTCGGCAAAGCGCTGCTCGGAGGGGCTGTCGATGTCGATGGCAGACAGGGCCATCGCATAGATCTGCGCCTTGAGGGCCGGATGATCGGGCACCTCGCGGGCAAAGCCGTGGATGTCCATCGGCGTGTTCAATTCGGCCTGAACAAAGTCCCGCTCGGCCGGGTCGAGATCGCCCAGATGGTTCATCAGGGCCTCGCGTTCCCCGGCGTCGATACGGCCATCGGCCTTCACCGCCATGATCATCCCGCGCAGCATCAGGGCGGCCATCGCCTCTTCGTCGGGTGTGGGCGGATCGGCAGGCTCGCCGCCATTGTGGAACGCCTCGTTCAGGCGACGGCCGAAATCGGGCTGACTTGCGGCATTGCCACCGGTCAGGCTGGCCAGCAATCCGCCAGCCGCGCCGCCCCCGAGCATGCCTTGCAACCCGCTCAGCGCGCCTGCGCCGCCGCCCGCGCCGGAGCTGCCGCCGAGGCTTTCAAGCAGGCCACCCAGGCCGCCACCGGCCCCCGCACCACCGCCCAACAATTGGCCGAGCCCGCCCGAGCCACCGCCCGCCTGACCCTGCAACGCGTTGAGCAGACCGCCACCGCCGGCCCGTCCGCCGCCGGCACCGCCGCCACGGTTTGCCAGCGCCTGCGCGCCCTTTGTGGCCGCCACGCCCACGGCCACTGCCGCCAAAGTCCTCATAAGGCTCATACCCAATCCTCCCGGTTAACCTGGTGTCGCGGAGCATGGCAGAGATGCGACCCTCTGCGAACTGTTTCTTTCCGCCGGTTTTCCCCGCAACTTGACACGGACATTGCCGCGCCCCAGAGCGGCGGGGCGGGAGAAGAGGACGCACCATGGCGCAGAAACCCCAAATCGACGCGTTTGGCGCGATTTCGCTGACGGTGTTTGCCGTGCTGCTGGCGTTCAATCAGGTGACGATCAAGGTCGTGAACGACGGGTTGCAGCCGATCTTCTTTGCAGGGCTGCGTTCGCTTGGCGGGGCGATCGTGATCTTTGCGTGGATGCGCCTGCGTGGTCTTGCGCTGACGTTGCCGAAGGGGACCATCGTGCCGGGGCTTTTGATGGGTGGTCTGTTCGCATTGGAATTCGTGTGCCTGTTCGTGGCGCTGGACCTGACCTCGGTCACGCGGACATCGGTCATCTTCTACACGATGCCGATGTGGTTGGCGTTGGGGGCGCATTTCTTCATCGAGGGCGACCGGTTGACGCCGGTGAAATCGGCGGGGTTGATCCTGGCGTTCATCGGGGTGGTCGTGGCGCTGACGTTGCGCGGGGATGAGGCGCAGGCCTCGCTTTTGGGGGATCTGCTGGCGCTTGGGGGCGCGATGGGATGGGCGGGCCTCGCGCTTCTGGCGCGGGGATCGAAACTGCGCGAGGTGCGCCCGGAGGTGCAATTGCTGTGGCAATTGTCGATTTCAGCGCCGCTTTTGTTGGGGGCGGCTTTGGTCTTTGGCCCGCTTCTGCGGGGCCCGGAGATGATCCATTGGGTGGGGCTGGGGTTTCAGATCGTGGTGATCGTCTCGGCGGGGTTCCTGTTCTGGCTCTGGCTTTTGTCGATCTATCCGCCAAGTTCGGTCGCGGCGTTTTCGTTCCTGACGCCGGTGTTCGGGGTGCTTTTGGGGTGGCTGCTGCTGGGGGAAGAGGTTGGAATGGGCATCTTGCTGGCGCTGGCGCTGGTCTGTGCGGGGTTGGTGTTGATCAACCGCCCGGCCAGGCCCGGTTGAGAGGGCGCGGCCTTATCCCTGCTGTCGCGTTGGCGGACAGGCCGGGGATTTGCATTTTCAGGGAACAAAGATGGGTCAGGTGCCGCAAAAGGTTTCGGTGACGCGCTCGGCCTCGGCCGGTGGCGTTTGCAGGTCTTCGATGCTGCGGCGGTCGGTAAAGGGATCCGCGAGCGCCGCGTTGAGCCGGTGGAACGGGGACAGGTCGCCTGCGAGCGCGGCCTGAATGGCTTCTTCCACGCGGTGATTGCGTGCGATCAGGGCGGGATTGACCGCTTGCATGGCCGCCACGCGCGCGGCTGGGGGGCGCGCCTCGCGGGCCAGGCGGGCGCGGTAGGTTTCGAGCCACGGGGCGAATGCGGCGGGCGCCGCAAAGGCGGACGCGGCGGCTTCGGGTGCGTCAGTGGACAGGGCGCGGAAGGTTTGGGTGAAATCCGCGCCGCCCTGCGCCATCCGGTTGAGCAGGTCAAAGGCCAGCGCGATGTCGTCTTCTTCTTCGGTGGCAAGGCCCAGTTTCGCGCGCAAGACGGCATGCCATTCGGTGTCGAAGCGCCCGGCAAAGCCATTCACGGCCTCGGTGAACGCCTCGATCGCGGCGTCGCGGTCGGGCATCAGCGGCAACAGCGCTGTGGCCAGTTGCGCCAGGTTCCAGGCCGCGATTTGCGGCTGATTGGCATAGGCGTAGCGGCCGAATTGGTCGATGGAGGAGAACACCATCTCAGGGTGGTAGGCGTCCATGAAGGCGCAGGGGCCATAGTCGATGGTTTCGCCCGAGAGCGTCATGTTGTCGGTGTTCATC
>CAZPJO010000148.1:0-1659 GCA_964586895.1 uncultured Roseicyclus sp. | reverse complement strand
CCGTGGATGAAGCCCACGCCCATCCACGCCGCGATGAGTTTGGCCTGCGCATCCATCACCGCATCCAGCAATCCGGCCGGGCCGTGGGCCTTGGGGTAATGGCGGGCGATGGTGTGGTCGAGCAGGGCTTGCAGGGCCTCGGTGTCGCCCCGCGCGGCGAAGAACTGGAACGTGCCGACACGGATGTGGCTTGAGGCGACGCGGGTGACAATCGCGCCGGGCCTGCGGTTTTCGCGCAGGACGATTTCGCCGGTCTCCACCGCCGCGAGCGCCCGTGTTGTGGGGATGCCAAGGGCGGCCATCGCCTCGGACACAATGTATTCGCGCAGCACCGGGCCAAGCCAGGCGCGGCCATCACCCATCCGCGAATAGGGCGTCTGACCCGCGCCTTTGAGTTGAATGTCGAACCGCGCGCCGTCGGGGGAGATGATTTCGCCAAGCAGGATCGCGCGACCATCGCCAAGCTGCGATGACCAGCCGCCGAATTGATGCCCGGCATAGACTTGCGCCAGCGGGGCCGCGCCCTCGGGAAGGTCATTGCCCGCGAAAAGCCGGGCGAGGGCGTCTTCGTCATCGGGCAGGCTCAGGCCGAGATAATCGGCCAGAGGCCTGTTGAGCGCGATCAGCTTGGGCGCGCGGACCGGGGCGGGCGCTTGCCGGGTGAAGAAGCGGTCCGGCAGGCGGGCATAGGAATTGTCGAAGGGAAAGGCGGCGGTCATCGCGAAAGCTCCGGGGCAAGATGGAACGGATGTAAGGTCTATGACGGCGCGGGACCAGTGCAGCGGTTACGGCGAGCGCAGCGACATCTCGATGCGCAGCGGGACGAGAGCGCCGCCGGGGGCCATGGCCTCGCCCGTGATCACGAAGGTCTCGGCCCCGACGCTTGCGTTGTCAGTCTCGTCATAGGTCAGGCGCAAAGTCTCGGTGCCGATGGCCAGGGGCAGCTCCGCGCGTCCGCGTTCGAGGGTGAGGGCGGCGATTGTCCA
This sequence comes from uncultured Roseicyclus sp., assembly GCA_964586895.1. Lineage (GTDB taxonomy): Bacteria > Pseudomonadota > Alphaproteobacteria > Rhodobacterales > Rhodobacteraceae > Gymnodinialimonas. Next base: position 673 of record CAZPJO010000148.1, on the reverse strand, counting down.
GGTGCCGTTGCGTTGCTGCAACGCCACGGTGAGTTGCGGCGGCAGGGGGAAGCCGAGATGCAATTGCGCGAAATGCAGATCAAGCCGGTCCGCACCCCGGCGCAGCATCTGCGGCGCGGTCACAGTGGCATCGGCGGTCAGGGTTATTGTGTCCGCGCCGATGGTCAGATCCGCAAGCGCGGGGCCGTCGGCGGCGGCGAAGGCGGGCAGCAGCGCGAAGGCTCCGGCCAGCCAGCTTTTCACAGCCGCCCGATCCTTTCGACCAGCACCTCAAAGAAGCCGTCCGCATCGACATCACCGATGAACATCGCGTTGGGCGTGCGCCCGGTCACGCCCCACCAATCCGCGACGGTCATGCCGCGGGTCAGATCGGAGGTGGTTTCAATCTCGACGTTGATGTGACGACCCGAAAATAGCTCGGGCCGGATCAGGTAGGCGATCACGCATGGATCATGGAGCGGCGCACCGGCCGAGCCGTATTTCTCCTTGTCGAAGCGCTCAAAAAAATCGGTCCATTCCGCGACCATGCGCCCGGGCTCGGTGCCAAGGGCGCGAAACGCCTCGACCCTGGGGGCGGTGGCGAGCGCTTTATGCGTGGCGTCCAGTGGGAGCACCGTGATAGGACGCCCGGATCTGAACACGATATCAGCGGCTTCGGGGTCGACGTAAATGT
>CAZPJO010000147.1:0-6415 GCA_964586895.1 uncultured Roseicyclus sp. | reverse complement strand
TGGAGGCCGGGCAGCAGGTGCGCGTGCCGCCCTTGCCCGATGGCGCGGCCCCGGTGGTGCACCGCGCGCCCAAGATCAGCGATGCCGATACGGAGATGATGCGAAAGGCGGTGATTTTCCGCGACGATCATATCATTGCGTTGAACAAGCCCGCGGGCCTGCCAAGTCAGGGCGGCAGCGGGCAGAGGCGCCATGTGGATGGGTTGGCGGAGGTGCTGCGCTTTGGGTTGGAGGACAAGCCGAGGTTGGTGCATCGGTTGGATAAGGACACGTCCGGGGTGTTGATGTTGGCGCGCACGCGGATGTCGGCCAAGGCGCTGACCGATGCGTTCCGCGCGCGCGAGACGCGCAAGATCTACTGGGCTGCCGTGGCGGGGACGCCGTTGCCGAAGATGGGCACGATCAAATACGGGCTGGTGAAGGCGCCGGGCCATGGGCGCGGCGGAGAGAACGAGAAGATGCGCGCGGTGATGCCCGACGAGGTGCGCGACGTCGACGGTGCGAAGCGCGCCGAGACGGATTACGCGGTGATGTCGAACCTGGGCGGGCGGGTGTCGTGGTGTGCCCTGGTGCCGGTGACGGGGCGGACGCATCAGCTGCGCGCGCATATGGCCGAGATCGGGCATCCGATCATCGGGGATGGCAAGTACGGCGGGTCGGGGCAGGAGAACCTTGGCGACGGGTGGGGTGCGCAATTGGGCGGCGAGATCAGTCGCAAGCTGCACCTGCATGCGCGGTCGCTGTCGTTCAAGCATCCGTTTTCGGGCGCGATGGTGAGCCTTGTGGCGCCATTGTCCGAGCATATGGCGAAGACCTGGGAGACGCTGGGGTGGCACGCGTCGGATGTGCCCGCCGATCCGTTCGAGGAGGAGCGGTTTTGAGCCTGAGGCTGGTGATCTTCGACGTCGACGGCACGTTGGTGGATTCTCAGGCGCATATCATGGCGTCGATGGAGGGCGCGTTCGCGGCGCATGGGCTGGCGGTGCCGGGCCGGTCGGAGGTGTTGTCGATCGTGGGATTGTCGTTGCCGCAGGCCTTTGCGCGGCTGGTGCCGGAGCGTGCGGATTTGTGGGACGGATTGACGGAGGCCTACAAGGACACGTTCGCGGGGCTGCGCATGTCGGGCGATGCGGCGGCTGTGTCGCCGTTGTTTCCGGGCGCAGACGCGGTGTTGAGCACCTTGGCGGCGCGTGATGATCTGCTGTTGGGAATTGCGACGGGCAAGTCGAAGCGCGGGTTGGATCACTTGATCGAGTTGCATGGCTGGGAGCGGGTGTTCCAGACGGTGCAGGTGGCGGATTTCCATCCGTCCAAGCCGCATCCCGCGATGGTGGAGGCCTGCCTTGCGGAGACCGGGGTCGAACCGGGCGCGGCCGTGATGGTGGGCGACACAAGTTTCGATATCGAGATGGCGCGCGCGGCACGGGTCGCGGCGTTGGGCGTGGATTGGGGCTACCACCCGGCGGAAGATCTCACGCGGGCGGGGGCGGCGCGGGTTTTGGCGGCTTTCGCCGACTTACCCGACGCGATGGAAGAGGTTTGGGCGCTGGCATGAGCGAATGGAAAGCGAAACGGTTCTGGGACGCGGTGCATGTGGAGGAGGCCGAGGGCGGCTTTCGCGTGCTTCTGGACAAGCGGGTTGTGAACACGCCGGGCAAGGTGCCGCTGATCCTGCCGACGGGCGCGTTGGCGGAGGCCGTGGCCGCTGAATGGCGCGCGCAGGACGGAGAGATCCAACCCCTGACAATGCCGCACACACGCTCGGCCAACTCGGCGATTGAGCGGGTGGTGCCGCAGCACGCGGCGGTCTGTGACATGCTGGCGGCTTATGGCGAAACGGACCTGCTGTGCTACCGTGCGGAGAGCCCGGATGCCCTGACGCAACGTCAGGCTGAAGCGTGGGATCCGCTTCTGGATTGGGCGGAAGACCGCTATGGCGCGCGGCTTGTGAGCGTGGCGGGTGTGCTGCCGGTCGATCAAGATGCCGGAGCCGTCGCCGCGTTACGTGCGGCCGTCCACGACACGGAGGCGTTTCCGCTGACGGCGCTGCATGATCTGATCACGCTGACCGGGTCGCTTGTGCTGGGCCTGGCGATCGCGGAGGGGCATATTTCGGTCAACAAAGGCTGGGATTTGAGCCGAATCGATGAGGAATGGCAGATCTCGCAATGGGGCGAAGACGACGAAGCGCAACGCATGGCAGATGCCAAACGCGCGCAGGTCGAGCATGCCGGTCGGTTTTGGGACCTGTGCTTCGCGAAGTGATGTAGCGCGATGCATGGGCCAGCACTTGTTGCATAAATTGCAGGCACACGGCGTCGAGCGCCTTGCAAAAGAACTGTTTCCAGTTTGCTTTTGGACTGCCTTACCCTTGACCTTATGCACAGGATTTGCCCATTTTGGGGTCGGCGAGGGTGGACAAGGCTCTCGCGGCATATGCCAAGGCTCGACGGGCGCGAAAAATGATCTCGTCGGGCGTCTCCACAGGAAGAGGTTAACAATGAAAAAATCCGTATTTCTCGGCACGATTGCGGCCAGCGCACTGTTTGCTGGTGCTGTCTCGGCGCAAACACTTGCTGAGGTCCAGGAACGAGGCTCGCTGAACTGTGGCGTGACCACCGGCCTGACCGGTTTCGCGGCCCCCAACGCCGAAGGCGAGTGGGAAGGCTTCGACGTCGGCGTCTGCCGCGCGGTTGCGGCGGCTGTCTTTGGCGATCCGAGCGCCGTTGAGTTCGTTCCGACCACTGGTCAGACCCGCTTTACCGCGCTGGCCTCGGGCGAAGTCGACATGCTGGCCCGCAACACCACCTGGACCTTCTCGCGCGATGTCGATCTCGCGTTCGAATTCACCGGCATCAACTACTACGATGGTCAGGGCTTTATGGTCCCGCGTGACCTGGGCGTCTCGTCCGCGCTGGAACTCGACGGCGCAACCGTCTGCATCCAGACCGGCACCACCACCGAGCTGAACCTGGCTGACTTCTTTGCCTCGAACAACATGAGCTACGAGCCCGTGCCGATCGAGACCAACGCAGAAGCACAGCAGCAGTACCTGGCCGGTGCCTGCGACGTCTACACCACGGACGCATCGGGCCTGGCCGCGACGCGCGCCACGTTCGAAGATCCGACGGCACACGTCGTTCTGCCCGAGATCGTCTCCAAAGAGCCGCTCGGCCCGCTGGTTCGTCATGGCGACCATGAGTGGGGCGATATCGTCCGCTGGACGTTGAACGCGCTGATCACGGCAGAAGAGCTGGGCGTGACCTCGGCCAATGTCGGCGAAATCGGCGGCACCACCGAGAACCCCGAGATCAAGCGTCTTCTGGGCACCGAGGGTGAACTGGGCGCGATGCTTGGCCTCGAAGCCGATTGGGCGGCCAACGCCATTGCGGCTGTCGGCAACTACGGTGAGCTGTTCGAAGGCAACATCGGCGAATCCACTCCGATCGGTCTGGCCCGTGGCCTGAACGCTCAGTGGACCGATGGCGGCCTGCTCTACAGCCCGCCGTTCCGGTAAGATCCAAACACGGAAGGGCGCGGGCATAATGCTCGCGCCCTTCTCGCTTAAGGACCAACGTCACGCGCAGGCACTAAAGGAACCGCACAAGACGGTTCAAGCCGCAGCGGACGCCACCAACGACAGGGGGCCAGAGGATGGCAACGATTTCCGACCCGCCGGCCGAAGGGTTCCGGCTCAGCCAGCTTATCTACGACACGCGCTACCGATCGATGACGATCCAGGTGGTGGCGTTCATCCTGATCATGCTGGGACTGGTGTGGTTGGCGAATAACGTGGTGAACAATCTCGCCGCACTTGGCAAGGATTTTGATTTCGGGTTCCTGGGCAACCGCGCAGGCTACGATATCAACCAACGTCTTATCGAATATTCCAACGATTCCACCCATGGCCGCGCGGCTGTTGTCGGCATTCTGAACACGCTTTTGGTGGCGGTTCTGGGCTGCATCGCCGCGACGATCCTTGGCGTGATTGCCGGGGTCCTGCGCCTGTCGAAGAACTGGATCGTGTCGCAGTTGATGTCGGTCTATGTGGAAGGGTTCCGCAACATTCCGCTTCTGCTTTGGATCCTGGTGATTTTCGCCGTGATGACCGAAGGCACGCCGCAGCCACGCGATTTCCGGGGGGAAAACCCCGAAGCGTCGATGATCCTGGGCGAGTCCGTCGCGGTCACGAACCGCGGCATCTACATTCCGAACCTCGTGTTCAACCGCTCGCTTGGCGGCAATGAGGTCGACGCCGAAACCGGCGCGGTCATGGCCACGGCGAGCACCGGGGATATTCTGCTTCTGCTGGCGGTGATCATCGCGGGCTTCGTGGCGTCGGGCTTCATCGGACGCCGGGCCAAGGCGATACAGGAAAGCACGGGCGTCAGGCCGCCGGGCACGTTCTGGATGCGATTGGGGGCCGTGATCGTGCCCGCGATTGTCGTGTTGGTCGCGTTGGGCGCGACGCTGGATTACCCCGAGTTGACCGGCTTCAACTTCAGCGGCGGCATCCACATGCGCAATTCGTTGATCGCATTGTGGTTCGCCCTGTCGCTTTACACGGGCGCGTTCATCGCCGAGATCGTGCGCGCCGGTATCCTTGCCGTCAACAAGGGGCAGACCGAGGCCGCGTTTGCGTTGGGCATGCGCCCGAGCTGGACGATGAACCTGGTGATCCTGCCGCAGGCATTGCGGGTGATCATCCCGCCGCTGATTTCGCAATTCCTGAACCTGACCAAGAACTCGTCGCTGGCCATTGCCGTGGGGTATATGGACGTGCGCTCGACGCTTGGGGGGATCACGATCAACCAGACGGGCCGTGAGTTGGAGGGGATGCTTCTTCTTGGGGTGTTCTACCTGATCACGTCGCTGGTGATTTCGGGCGCGATGAACATCTACAACAATTCCGTCAAGTTGCAGGAGCGGTGATATGAGTGAAATTCACGCACAAACCGCCTATGTCCGCACCGAGATGCTGGCCGAGCAATCCCCGCCCATCACGGCGGCGGGTCCGGTCAAATGGATACGGGAGAACCTGTTTTCGTCGTGGTTGAACGCGATCCTGACGCTCGTGTCGCTGTTCGTGATCTACTATGTGCTGTCCGGTATCCTGCCGTGGATGGTGAACGGCATCTGGGACGCGAACAGCTTGAGCGAATGCCGCGAGATCCGCGATGCACGCGGCGGCAGTGGCGAACACGGCGAAGGCGTCGCCTGTTGGGCGGTGTTGGGCGACCGGTGGCATCAGTTGACGTTCGGGTTCTATCCGTCGGAGCTTTATTGGCGGCCGATCCTGTCGTTTGCCTTGTTCCTGGTGGCGCTGGCGCCGGTGCTGTTCGACACGGTGCCGCGCAAGATGTTCATCGTGACCGCAGCGGCGCCGTTCATCTGCGCGTGGTTGCTGTGGGGCGGCACCATCTGGGGCCCGATCGCGGTTGCGCTTGGGTTTGTGATCGGATGGGCGGTCTACAAGTTCGGCATGCCGGCGATTGGCGCATTGGGGGCGACCATCGGGGCCATCGTGGTGCCGATCCTGTATTGGTTGTTCGTGGCAGGGCCTTTGGCTGGCGGCTTGTCGAGCGTCTTGCCGATCGGGATCGAAGCGGTGCCGTCGGATGACTTCGGCGGCTTCCTTCTGGCCTTTGTGATTGGCGCGTCGGGGATTATCCTGTCGATGCCGTTGGGCATCATCCTCGCGCTCGGACGGCAGTCGGACCTGTTCATCATCAACAAGTTCTCGGTGATCTTCATCGAGGTGATCCGGGGCGTCCCGTTGATCGTGTGGCTGTTCACGGCGTCGCTTTTGCTGAACTACTTCCTGCCGCCGGGGACGAATTTCGACCTTATGCTGCGGGTGATCATCATGGTGACGCTGTTCTCGTCGGCCTATATCGCCGAGGTGATCCGGGGCGGGCTCGCCGCCCTGCCGCGTGGGCAGTACGAGGGGGCCGACAGTCTTGGCCTCAACTACTGGCAATCGATGCAGCTGATCATCCTGCCGCAGGCGTTGAAAATCTCGATCCCCGGGATCGTGTCGTCGTTCATCGGCCTGTTCAAGGACACCGTCCTGGTGGTGTTCGTGGGCCTTTCCGATCCCATCGGGTTCTCGAACCTGATCCGGGCGACCACGGATTGGAACGGGATTTACTGGGAACTCTTCATCTTCATCGGGCTGTGCTTCTTCATCTGTTGCTACGGCATGTCCCGCTATTCGCAATGGCTGGAGCGCAAGCTTCGCACCGATCATCGTTAAGGAGACGCAGTCATGAGTGACGCAACCGCCGTCGAAGAGCGCACAATCGACCGCTCGCAAATGAAGGTCTCCGATGAGGTGGCCATCGACATCCAGGGGATGAACAAGTGGTACGGGACGTTCCACGTTCTGCGCGACATCAATCTGACTGTGCAACGT
>CAZPJO010000146.1:3106-6419 GCA_964586895.1 uncultured Roseicyclus sp. | reverse complement strand
TGAGGCCACGATGTCCTATCGGTGCCGCTGGTTCGAATATCTCAACTACCGTCCTCTGATGCAGCAATACTGGGACGAAGACCCCAATTTCCGGCACGAGGCCGCGCCCAAGCCGCGCCTGACCGATGCCGATTATCACCCAGATTACCTGTCGGAGAAAATCGGCGTGGAAAAGCGCCTGCAATGGGCCGCTGACAAATTCTTTGTCACCACCGAAGAAGAACCGCTGTTCGACGCCGCCGATGTCCTGCGCTTCGGTCGCGATCTGGTTGTGCAGCACGGCTTTACCACCAACCTCAAGGGCATCGAATGGCTGGCCCGCCATTTCCCCGATCACCGCGTGCATACCGTGAACTTCCCCGGCGATCCCTACCCGATCCACATCGACGCGACGTTTACACCGCTGCGCCCGGGCCTGATCCTCAACAACCCGCAACGCCGCCTGCCCGACGACCAGCGCGCGATGTTCGCGGCCAACGATTGGGAAATCGTCGATGCGGCGCAACCGGCCCACAACGCGCCGCCACCGCTGTGCTATTCCTCCACATGGCTGTCGATGAACGTCCTCGTTCTCGACCCCAAGACCGTCTGCGTGGAGGCTTCCGAGGTCTACCAGATGGAACAAATGGACAAGCTCGGCATGGAGGTCATCCCCGTCGATCTCCGCGACGCCTACGCCTTCGGCGGCGGCCTGCATTGCTGCACGGCGGATGTCTACCGCGAGGGTGGATGCGAGGATTACTTCCCCGTGCAGTAAGGAGATCTCCATGACAGAGCAGCAAGAAGAGGCGGAGAAAAAAGCCAATGACGCTTATCGCATTGCCTGCGCTTCCATAAACACAATTCACGGAAGCGCGACGTTTGAAGCCCAAGTCGAGAGAAATAACGCTCTCGGGAGAAATATGCTTCGAACCGACTTGGGAGACTTCGGGCATTACTGTTACGACGAGGCTTCTGCTCATAGGAGGCTCGCAGAAAATACCCGACAGGACGTTGCTACAGCCCTTGCCCATGCCAAGTCAGGGTTTCGCTATGCCCGGGGCGCACATGTATTCGCGCGTGCCACGCTTGTTGTCTCGGCAGCGGCCCTGTTTGTAGGGCTAATCAACCTATACGTGCTGCTCTCGCGGTAAAGGCCCAATCTCCAAATCAGCAAGACAAGCCCCTGAACAAAGCCCAGCGGCCTTTGCCTGCCCGCCATCGCTGGTCATGACCCCAGCGAGCAGCCGCGAAACCGCTCGGGCAACAGGGCGCGAAACGCACCGTATAAACCAAACAGACGCTTCCGGGCCCCGATCTGCGCGCCACCGCGTCCGCAACCCAGCCCGTTCCGCATTCCTGCGCGCGTCCTCACACCACCCCGCGCCACAAATTCACCTTCGTCCCCGAATGATCGACCGGCCCAAACGCCTGCAACTCCAACCCCGTCGCTTTCGCCAGCCCCCCGTCACTCGGCACGATCCCCACGGACCATCCCCCAAACCGTTCCGCCAACACGCCGCCAAGCGCGCCGTATAATCCGAACAACAGCTTCCGATCGCCAAGCCGCCCCCCATAGGGCGGGTTCACCAACACAATCCCCGGCTCAACACCCTCCGGCGGCATGAGGTCGCTCACCGCCGCGCGCTCAAACGCCACCAGATCCTCAACCCCCGCCCGTGCCGCATTCCCGCGTGCGCCCCGGATTGCGCCGTCGTTGCGGTCAAACCCAAAGAACCGCACCGCCCCCGGCGCACGCCCTTGCCCCTCTGTGCTTTCCAAATACCGCCGCCGGAGGCTCCCACCTCCTGCCAACGTCTCGAAGGCAAACCCCCTTGAACGCCCCGGTAGCAGCCCCGCCGCGATCTCGGCCGCCTCCAACACGATCGTGCCCGAGCCGCACATCGGGTCCACCACCACCTGTCGCCCGTCAAACCCCATCTCGCGCAGGAACCCCGCCGCCATCGTCTCGCGCAGTGGGGCCTTGCCGACGAATTCCTTGTGCCCGCGCCGATGTAGCGGCTCGCCCGTCGTATCCACCGAAATCGTGCATAAATCGTCGTCGATGCGCACCTTCACCACGATCTGGGCATCCTTCGCCACCGTCACACCCGCCGCCTTCAATCCCCCCTCGACCCGCTGTACCGCGGCCTTGTTGACGTAGATCTTCGACCTTCGGCACGTGGCCTCGACCTTTACCGGCACATCGGATTGCAACCAATCTCGCCAAGGGACCTTCTTCGAGCGCTTGTCGAGTTGCGCCAAATGCATCGCCCGGAATTCCGCCACCCGCAGAAGCACCCGAACCGCTCCGCGCAGGTGCAGATTGGCGCGCGCTGCCTCCGGCAATCCGCCATCCACCTCGACGCCGCCTGCCACCGCGCGCACCCCGGCAAACCCGGCCTCTCGCGCCTCTTCGGCCAACGGGCCTTCCAACCCGGGCTGCGTGACAAGGAATAGACCCGCGGGGCCCGGTTCGGATTGTGTCGATGGATGCGTCATCCGGCCTTGCTAGAACAAATCTTCACCGACAGGCAGTAAGAATGCACCGATACGCAGGTTTGCGGCACCTGCTGCACAGGCCCGCAAAGCAAAAGGCCCCGATCCTGCGACCGGGGCCTTTGCAATTCTTATCCAGACTGGCCGCTTATGCGGCGGCGGCAGCCTGCTTTTTGCGCAGGCGCATCGCGCCGAGGCCACCGACACCTGCCAGAAGCAGCAGCGCCGACGCCGGAAGAGGCACAGGGGCCACAACGCTATCAAGCGTCACGCGGGCACGGATTGTGGCGCTGTCGCCCAGGACGATCGCCGCCCCTTGCTCAAGCTCCACCGTGTATTCCGTGCCGTCCGCCAGGGAAACGGAGCTGAACTGATCCGAACCCCAATCGAGCGACCCTGCGCTGATCGCGCCGAAGAAGGTCGAGAATTCGCCGGTGCCCGACGTGGACGAGAACCCACCGGGCTCCGCGAAGGCCAGCGTCGCATTGACCGTGTAGGATTCATCAAGCGCGATACCGGACGCGGTCAGGCTGAAGAAATCGAACCAATCGCTGGTCTCGCCTTCCGCAAGGCTAAAGCCCGTCCCGACGGCACCGGATGCATCCGCATCGATCGATGCATATTCGATTGCACCGAACCACGGGATATAGGTGACGCAGCTGTCGCACGATGCTGAGGCGGTCGTTCCGCCTCCGACAGCAAAGTCGACCGACGTGGCTTGTGCCACACCAACCGACAGGCCAAGTGCCAAAACCGCACCGGGAATGAGTTGAAATACTTTCATGGAAAACTCCCAATCATAACTGTGGCCGAACAGGCCGTTCACACACCGGCC
>CAZPJO010000146.1:782-3006 GCA_964586895.1 uncultured Roseicyclus sp. | reverse complement strand
GGCCGAACAGGCCGTTCACACACCGGCCAAACGGGCCGTTTACACACTGGCCGAACAGGCCATCACGCTACTAAGCGCAAGTTATAGCCTATTCGGCCCATTTTTTCTACAAACATTTGCTTTTTTGTTGCCTCTCATAAGTCATTATTGCTGAACGGTTTTTTCCGCACTTTGGTCACAATCGGGCATTGTTTCCGAATGCGTGACAGTTCTGCAACGCTCCGAACGGCGGATATTTGCCGATCTCCGACCCCACTCCAGAGCCCGTGTATTAACTGTTTTCAAAGGCCCAGCGCGCCTGTGACCGCCTGCTGTTTCACGCATCCGATCCCTTGCATCTCGCATCACTGCGCCGCATCACGACCCCATGAGTGATGACACATTTCCCGCCCTCGACGCGGGTCTTCTGCCCGATATCGACGCGTCGCAATTGTGGCGCGCGGATGACGTAACGCCGCCGCGCTTCCTTCTGCTTTACGGCTCCCTACGGGAGACGTCCTATTCCAAGGCGCTGGCGCTGGAATGTGACCGCCTCTTGCGCCGCTTCGGGGCCGACACCCGTGTTTTTGATCCCCTTGGCCTGCCACAGCCCGACGGCGCGCCCGACAATCACCCCAAGGTGGCCGAACTGCGCGGGGCCGCCGAATGGTGCGACGGCTTCGTCTGGGTCAGTCCCGAACGCCACGGGGCGATGACCGGCATCATGAAAAGCCAGATCGACTGGATCCCTCTGTCGATGGGCGGCGTCCGTCCGACGCAGGGCAAAACCCTCGCCGTCCTGCAGGTCAGCGGCGGCTCGCAAAGCTTCAACACCGTCGGCCAACTGCGCATCCTTGGCCGCTGGATGCGCCTTCTGACCATTCCCAACCAAAGCTCCGTCCCCAAAGCCTGGGACGAATTCAAGGACGGCCGCATGAAGCCCGGCCCCCTCTACAATCGCGTCGTCGATGTGATGGAAGAACTGGTGAAATTCACCCACCTCACCCGCGCCAACCGCGCCTATCTTCTCGACCGCTATTCCGAGCGCGTCGAAAGCCGCGCGGCGCTGTCCAAACGTGTGAACGCGCCGAAAGCCGACGATTAACACGCTTCATCCGGCGCGCGCTCTTTCGCGATCAATCAGCGCAAGGAGTGCCTCCACACTGCGCTCGAGGTCGTCGGGCCTCGCCTGTGCGCGGGACAGAGTGCGCAGCCCGACATATTGCGTCAGCAGAAGATGTGCCATCGCGGCCCGGGCGTCGGGCTGCGGTATCGTCGCCTCAAGCGCCACGTCAAACGCGGCCCGCATGTCATCGAGCAACCCATCCACCAGATCAGCGATCTCGCGATCGTAGAACGCGGGTCCGGCGGCGGCGCTACACAACAAACACCCGCGCCTGTCGCCTTGGCGCACCACCTTCGGGACCGTGCGAAACACCTGCGCGATCCGGTCATGACCGTCAGGCACATTCGGATCACGCAGTAGCGCGATGGCCGAGGCAACCTGCGCGGTCTCGTAGCGCGCCATACTTTCGAGGAAGAGGGATTTCTTGTCGGCAAACGCTTTGTAGAGGCTGCCTTTCGTCATCCCCATCCCATCCATCAACAACGCGATGGTGGCCGCGTCGTAGCCGTGTTGCCAAAAGACATTCATCGCGGCTTCGGTGGCCTCGGCTTCATCAAATTCGCGGGGTCGCGCCATGGTGGGCCCTCCAGTCGGCGCAACATAGTTTGGAAACAATCGGTACACAATCACGCTCATGTGTTTTGTACCATTCGGTTCCGAACTGTATCACCCCCTCAACACACGGCGACTCACCGCCATGCCCTAACCCTGATACGGAAAGCTGATCCCATGAAACTTCTCTCCACCCTGACCGCCACCGCGTGCCTCTTTGCCTCCATGGCCTCCGTTGCGTCCGCCGATACTGTCACCGCGTCGGGCTCCTTCACCGGGCTCAGCGATCACATCACCACCGGCGGTGTCTCGGTCGTCGAAACCTCTGGCGGCGGCGCTGTCGTCATCCTCGACACGGACTTCAGCCTCGACGGCGCGCCTGACCCCAGCGTCGGCTTCGGCATCAACGGCGAATATGTCGCCGCCTCCGATCTGGGTGAGCTGACCTCCATCAACGGCCTGCAAGCCTTCATCGTCCCCGAGGGCCTCGACCTGGCGGATTTCAACGAAATCTACATCTGGTGTGACGAATTCTCGGTCCCCCTCGGTGTCGCCGCGCTCAGCAAT
>CAZPJO010000146.1:0-772 GCA_964586895.1 uncultured Roseicyclus sp. | reverse complement strand
TCGTGTCCTTTATCCTCGCGCTCGGCGCCACCAACCCCGTCGCCCTCTACCTGTCCTTCACCACAGGCGCCGTCGGGTTTGCCCTCAAACTGCTGACCCACGACCAATTGGGCCTGCTGCGCGATCTGTTCGGCAAACTGCACCCCACCCTCGACCCCGGCATCGGCCTCGCAGCCCTCTCCGCCCCCGTCGTCTTTGGCCTCACCGGGACCCACGCGGTCGCCTATTGGGCCCTCGGCGCGGCAATCCTGTCGATCGTGGCCCTGCACAAACCCCACGCGGATCCGGCCACCGCCTGACCAACTCCCCGCTTCCGCCTTGCCTCCCTCACCCACACTTGCTCTAACTCCCCCGCAACCGGAGTGAGAGCCCATGGTCGACATCGCCACCCGTGTCTGGAACCACAAATGGAAGATCGACCCGATCGTCCGGTCCCTGATCGACACCGATTTCTACAAACTCCTGATGTGCCAATCGGTGTTCCGGAACAAACCCGACGCCACCGTCACATTCTCGCTGATCAACCGCACCACGCGCGTGCCGCTGGCCTCTCTGATCGACGAAGGCGAGCTGCGCGAACAACTCGACCACATCCGCACCCTCCGCCTCACCCGGGGCGAAAGCACATGGATGCGCGGCAACACCTTCTATGGCCAACGGCAGATGTTCTCACCCGAATTCATGGACTGGTTCGAAGCTCTGCAATTGCCGCCCTACCACCTTGAACGCGTCGGCGATCAATACGAACTGACCTTCGAAGGGTCGTGGCCCG
>CAZPJO010000145.1:0-6459 GCA_964586895.1 uncultured Roseicyclus sp. | reverse complement strand
TCTTCAGCCTGATCGGGCTGACCGTCGGGATCATTTCCGACCTCATGTATGTGTGGATCGACCCGCGCATCGACTTTGAAACCCTGGAGGGCTAGCGCGCCATGGCCCTTCCGTCCGAAACCCCTCAGACGCCGCCCTTGCCCGAGCACGAACCTGACGCGGCCGAGACCCATGGCCGAGTGCAGGGGGACCGCAAGGGATGGCTCAGCCCGCTGAACCGCCGCCGCTGGCGCAATTTCAAGCGCAACCGCCGCGCGTTGTGGTCCTTGTGGATATTCCTGATCCTCTATGGGTTGTCGTTGCTGGCACCATATTTGGCAAATGATCGCCCGCTTCTGGTCAATTATCAGGGCGAATATTTCACGCCGATCTTCAATTTCTACCCCGAAACCGCATTCGGTGGCGATTTCCGCACCGAAGCCGTCTACCGCGACGTAGAGGTGCAATGCCTTATCGTGTCGGGCGGGATCGAGGATTGCTGGGACGACCCCGAGGGCGTGATCGCCGAGGTCGAGGAAACTGGCGTCTACGACGGGGCCGAGGTCACTCAGGGTTGGATCATGTGGCCGCTGATCCCGCACAGCTTCAACACCATCGTGGACCGTCCCGGCGTGGCCCCGGCTCCGCCGAACGTGATCGGCTTCTGGCCCGACCCCGCGCTCGATACATCCGGTCAACCGGTGCTGGATGACGCGGGCGAACCGGTGGTCAACACGCGCTTTGGCCTGTTGCCCGAGGACATTCGCGGAACCAACCTTCTGGGCACCGATGACACCTCGCGTGATGTAATGGCGCGGGTGATCTACGGGTTTGAATTGTCGGTCAGTTTCGCCCTGATCGTGACCTTCTGCACATCGGTCATCGGTATCTTCATGGGTGCGCTACAGGGCTATTTCGGTGGTCTTGTCGACCTGATCTGGCAACGTATCATCGAAATCTGGAACGCCACGCCAAGCCTTTACGTGATCATCATCGTGGCCGCGATCTTCCCGATGAATTTCACGCTTCTGGTGTTTCTCATGGTGTTCTTCGGGTGGATGAACCTTACCGGTGTGGTGCGCGCGGAATTCCTGCGCGCGCGCAATTTCGAATACGTGCGCGCCGCCCGTGCCCTTGGGGTCGGCAACGGGACAATCATGTTCCGCCACATCCTGCCCAACGCGATGGTGGCCACGCTGACGTTCCTGCCGTTCATCCTGACCGGTACGATTGCGGGGCTGGCCAGCCTCGATTTCCTCGGCTTCGGGCTACCGTCTTCTGAGCCCTCGCTGGGGGAGATGACCTTGCAGGCCAAGAACAACCTTCAGGCGCCCTGGCTTGGCTTCACCGCCTTTTTCACCTTCGCCTTCATGCTTTCGCTTCTGGTGTTCGTCTTCGAAGGCGTGCGTGATGCGTTTGACCCACGGAAGACCTTCTCATGAGCCGCCGCGTTCTCGATTTCCGCGACCTCACAGTCGACTTCACCCAAGAGGGCAACACCGTCCGTGCGGTCCGGGGCATCTCGTTCCATGTCGACAAGGGGGAAACGGTCGCGCTGGTGGGCGAGTCCGGATCCGGAAAATCGGTCACGGCCCTGTCGACCGTGGATCTGCTGCCGGGTTCGGCACAATTGGGCGGGTCCATCACCTACAACGGGACCCAGATGGTCGGCGCGTCCGACGCCGAGTTGCGGCGGGTGCGCGGCAACGACATCAGCTTCATCTTTCAGGAGCCGATGACCTCGCTCAATCCGCTGCACACGATCGAAAAGCAGATGGCCGAAAGCCTCGTTCTGCACGGCGATTACACGTATCCCGGCCCGCTGAAACGTCTGGCCAGCACTATTGCGGGTGGCAATCCGGGGGCGGTCCTTCTGGCGGTTTTCGGTCTGTTGTCTATCGTGCTGTTCTACATTTTTGCGGTGATCCAGCCCGATGATTTTAGCCGCATCCGCGACCAGGCTGATGCCCTCGCCGGGGCCAGCGGCACAGTGATCTATGCGATCGCGAGCCTGATCGGTGCAATCCTGCAGGCTGCCATATGGACCGCCATGATAGCGGTCCCACTGCTTGTCGTGCGGTTTATCTTGCGGGCCTTGGGGTTCACCGATGTGGTGTCATCCGATTTGCGCACGCGGGTGCTCGACCTGCTGACCAAGGTTGGTATCCGGGATCCCGAAACGCGTCTGGGCGCCTATCCGCACCAGCTCTCCGGTGGGCAACGGCAGCGTGTGATGATCGCAATGGCACTCGCAAACGGGCCTGAATTGCTGATTGCGGATGAACCGACAACGGCGCTTGACGTCACGATCCAGGCGCAGATCCTCGACCTTCTGGGCGATCTCAAACGCACGGAACAGATGAGTCTTCTGTTCATCACCCACGACCTTGCCATTGTGCGGCGCATCGCCGACCGCGTCTGCGTCATGCAAGGCGGCGAGATCGTCGAACAAGGCAAGACCGCCGAGATTTTCGACAACCCGCAACACCCCTACACGCGCAAATTGCTGGGGGCCGAGCCGTCCGGAACGCCGGATCCGGTGCCCGGCGAAGCGGAAGAGATCCTCAACACCGACGATTTGCGCATCTGGTTCCCGATCACGCGTGGTCTTCTGCGCCGCACGGTGGGCCATGTGAAGGCCGTTAACGCCGCCAACATCAGTGTCCGACGCGGTGAAACCCTTGGCATTGTGGGTGAAAGTGGATCTGGCAAGACGACGCTTGCGCTGGCGATCATGCGGTTGATCAAGTCGGAAGGTCCTATCATGTTCCTTGGCCGTGATCTGTCGGGGCAGGCGAAATCTGGCCTGCGCGATGTGCGGCGTGACATGCAGATCGTGTTTCAGGACCCCTACGGCTCGCTCAGTCCGCGGATGACGGTTGAACAAATCGTCTCGGAAGGGCTTGTGGTGCAGGGCGTGGGCCCCCGCGAGCGCCGAACGCGGGTTGGTGAAATCCTTGAGGAAGTGGGCCTTGAACGGGACATGATGCACCGGTACCCGCACGAATTCTCGGGCGGCCAACGACAGCGCATCGCCATCGCGCGTGCCATGATCCTGCGCCCGAAACTGGTGGTGCTGGACGAGCCGACAAGCGCGCTCGACATGACCGTGCAGGTGCAGATCGTGGAGTTGCTGCGCAAGCTGCAGAAGGATCACAACCTTGCGTATCTGTTCATCAGCCATGACCTGCGCGTGGTGCGTGCGCTGAGCCACAAGGTGATCGTGATGAAGCAGGGCGACGTGGTCGAGATGGGCGAAACGAGTGCCCTGTTCGACAATCCGCAACATCCCTACACACGCGAGTTGATGGCCGCAGCCTTCGGCGATAGGGCGGGCGCGGCCTAGATCGCGGACGAATGGCTGGTGGATTGGGTGCTGGTATACGCATCCACATGCCGCGCGATGATCCGGATCAACGGCGTTGAGTCATCAACAATCCGCACACCCGTCCTGGTCCGCTTGACGTGGCCTTCGAATGCGCGCGCAAGGTCATCCAGAATGGGTTCGGCCTTGGCGCGTTGCTGTGGTGCGCCGATCTTGTCGAGATCGCAGCCGAAATTGCACATCAATTGCTCGATGATTTCGCTACGCAGGGTATCGTCAGGGCTCAGCACATGGCCGCGACCCGTCGGAAGATCCCCTGCCCGGACAGACTTTTGATAGGTGGCGGTGCTGGCGGCGTTCTGGACGAAGCCTTGCGGGAATTTCGAGATGGACGACGCCCCGACACCAATCAACACGTCGCACGTGTCATCGGTGTAGCCTTGGAAATTCCGCCGCAGACGACCTTCGCGCTCGGCTATGGCCAGCGTATCGTCGGGCCGCGCGAAATGGTCAATACCGATGCGGTTATATCCATCCCAGCGCAGGACCTGTTCGGCGGTCTCGAACAACGCCAGCCGGGCTTCAGGTGCGGGCAAATCCTCGGTCGGGATCAGGGTTTGGCGCTTCGCCATCCATGGCACATGGGCATATCCGTAAAGCGCCACCCTGTCGGGGTTCAGTGACAAAAGCATCTGCATCGACGCGGTTATGCGTTCCTGCGACTGACGCGGCAGCCCGTAGAGCAAATCGGTGTTCAGCGACGAGACACCGCGCGCCCGCAGCCCTTCAACCGCAGCGTGCGTGACCTCAAAGCTCTGCTCCCGACCGATGATTTTCTGGATCTCCGGATCGAAGTCCTGAACTCCGATTGAGGCGCGGCGCATACCGGCCTTGGCGAGCGCGTCAAGGCGGGGTTCGTCAATCTCGTTCGGGTCGATCTCGACTGAGAACTCGGCCGAACTGGCCAATGGAATATTGGTGCGAATCGTATCTGCGAGGCGCGTCATCTCGGCGGCCTTCAGAAGAGTCGGAGTACCCCCGCCCCAATGCAATTTCGCGATTTCGACGCCCTGCGGCAAGATGCTGCTAAGGGTTTGAATTTCTTTTATAAGACTGTCCGTGTAGGCGACCACGGGCCCTTCGGATTGCATGCCCTGCGTGCGGCAGGCGCAGAACCAGCAGAGCCTTCTACAAAAGGGCACATGCAGGTAGAGCGACACTTTCGAACCGGGCGGAATGGCCGCCAACCACGCGCGGTGGATTTCGGGTGTGACATCGCCCGCAAAGTGATTTGCAGGCGGGTATGAGGTGTAGCGCGGCACATTGGCCTCAAAGAGTCCAAGTCGTCGCATTTGAAAATACCGATCCATGGTGTACACGTTATAGGTGTCTAGCAGGCGCGCATTGACACAGATCAAGCTTGCGCCATGGATCTCTGCGGGAGTGCGCCATGCAGCATACGGACTTCAAAATCGAAAAGGTCGATTGTTCGGCATGCCCGATCCGGCACAGGGCCGTCTGCGCGCGCTGCGATGCGGATGAGCTGGAACGCCTTAGCCAGATCAAGTTCTACCGCAACTTCAAAGCCGGGGAGACGATTGTCTGGGCTGGCGATGATCTTGATTTTGTGGCGTCTGTCGTTGGTGGCGTCGCAAGCCTTGCGCAGACAATGGAAGATGGTCGCCGGCAAATGGTCGGCCTGCTTCTGGCCTCCGATTTCATCGGGCGGCCCAACCGCAAGACCGTGGCTTATGACGTGACAGCGGTCTCTGACGTCACGCTATGCTGCTTCCGCCGCAAACCGTTCGAAGAGCTTCTGGTCGACACGCCCCATGTCTCTCAGCGTCTTTTGGAAATGACGCTGGACGAATTGGACGCAGCGCGTGAATGGATGCTGATCCTCGGTCGCAAGACCGCGCGCGAGAAAATTGCCAGTTTCCTGTCGATCATTGCCCGCAGGGAAACCCATGGAAGTGGCGCAGAGGTCGGAAGCGACGTGGTGTTCGAACTGCCCCTGACGCGCGAGGCGATGGCCGATTACCTTGGCCTGACGCTAGAGACGGTCAGCCGACAGATGTCCGGCCTGAAACGCGACGGTGTGATCCAGTTGGAAGGCAAGCGCCGCGTTGTCGTGCCCGATTTCAACACGCTCTTGGACGAGACCGGCGATGATGCCGACGGTGGCGTGCTGTTCTGAGCAGATTAACTTTTTGCAATCCCAAACGCCCCCTCGCCGGGGCGTTTTTTTGTTTTCTGCTCCTCGCTTGACCCAGATCAAGGTCCCGCCCCCCTGAAATGCCGATGAAGGGTCGAACAGTAAGCCCGCGATGCGCCCGGATTCGGTGCAAGGCGGGATAAGGTGAAGGGACGACCGATGCTTGACTACTTGAAGCTCGCTATCCTTGGGCTGGTCACCGTCTTCGCGGCAATTGCTGCGAACAACGGCCTCGACCTGGCTTATAAGGTGCACGCAATCATCATCATGGCGGTCGCCGGTGGTTTGTTTGTTTGGCAATTGCGCCGCACGGACGAGCCCGCGGTGGCCGTGCCAACCGGGGAATACATGGACGGGCCGGTCAGGGCCGCGGCCATAGCAACCGCCTTCTGGGGTGTTGTGGGTTTCCTTGCAGGGGTCTTCATCGCGTTTCAGCTCGCATTCCCGGCGCTCAACTTTGAATGGGCGCAAGGATATGCCAACTTCGGTCGTCTTCGCCCGCTGCACACCAGCGCGGTGATTTTCGCATTCGGGGGCAATGCCCTGATCGCGGCGACCTTCTACATCGGCCAACGCACATGCGCGGTCCGCCAATGGGGCGGCAACCTGAGCTGGTTCGTATTCTGGGGCTATCAATTGTTCATCGTCCTGGCGGCCACGGGCTACCTCCTTGGCGCGACCCAATCCCTCGAATACGCGGAACCCGAATGGTACGTGGACCTGTGGCTGACCATTGTCTGGGTCGCCTTCCTGATCACCTATCTCGGCACGATCCTGAACCGCAAAGAGCCGCACATCTATGTAGCGAACTGGTTCCTGTTGAGCTTCGTGGTGACCGTCGCGATGCTGCACCTGGTCAACAACATGTCGATCCCGGTGTCGATCTTTGGCTAGACCTCTTTCAAAATCATATCGTGCGTGCAAAGCGCCATGACACAAT
>CAZPJO010000144.1:5311-6489 GCA_964586895.1 uncultured Roseicyclus sp. | reverse complement strand
CCCCAACAGCGCAGCCATGGACGTCATAACCGAAAACACCGGCGCCAAAGCCAGCCCTTCCAAAAGCCACTCCCCCCCCGCGCGCGCGACACCAAAACCCGCCACGGCCACCAAAACGGCCAGCACCGCCTGCCCCAACAACACCACAACCGGATAAAGCGCCGCGATCACCGGCCCCTTGCGCAACCGCATCAACCGCCACAGCGCGCCCGATCCGACATAGACCCACGCCGTGCGCAGCAGGCCCCAATATGTGGCCGCGACCCCGCCCGACATCCGCGCGCGCACGATATCGGCCCAGTATAGCACCTCCAGATCGACGGCGACTTCTTCGCCCTCGACCACCGCATCCACATGCCAGCCAAAGCGCACCCCTTCCGGCGGCTCGCCATGCTCCACCACATAGCCCGAGAGGCTCGCCTGCCGTGCCGCCTCGCGGCGATACCGCTCGCGATAGGCACGCGGCGGCACCGGGTCAAAGCCGGGGATATAAAGAACATGCCTGCGGGTCACGCGCGCCATGGGCGCACCATAACCCTCGCAGGGGTCAAGGCTAGGTTAATTCAGCCAAGCAGACCCAGCGCCGGGAACGTCTCCAGAAGCCAGAAGGCAAAGGCGGAAAACGCCCCCGTCATCAAAGCCACGCCGACGCTCACCAACAACACGCCCATCACCCGCTCGATGGTCTTCATATGGCGCTTCATCCGCGCCATCAGACCCTGCGCGCGGTCAATGAACGCCGCCGCCAGAAGGAATGGCAAACCAAGGCCCACGGCATAGACCGCCAAAAGCGCCGTGCCCCGCTCCACGCTCGCCTCCTGCGCGGCAATCGACAGGATCGCGCCAAGCTGCGGCCCGATGCACGGCGTCCAGCCGAACGCAAACGCCAGCCCCAGCACATAGGCCCCGAGGGTCGAGCCGCCCTTGTCGCCCGCATCAAGGCGCGCTTCGCGGTCCAGAAGGGGGATCCGAATGATACCAAGGAAATGGAGACCGAAGATGATCACCACGGCACCGGAAATACGCGCCAGAAGGATCTGATTTTGCAAGAAGAATTGCCCGAGGATCGAGGCGGTGAACCCCAGGAATATGAACACCGTCGACAGACCCATCACAAAAAACAAGGCGGGCAAAATCGCCTTGCGCCGGGCCGTCGCGGCCTCTTGCTCGATGTCATT
>CAZPJO010000144.1:2494-5301 GCA_964586895.1 uncultured Roseicyclus sp. | reverse complement strand
ATCCCGCCCATATAGGCGAGGTAGGGCGGCACGATCGGCAACACGCACGGGCTGAGGAAACTCAACACCCCCGCCGCCAGCGCAACCAACATCGCGGGCAGAAGCGATGCATCGAACAGGTCAATTCCAAACATGCTCCACCCTTAGACGCCCCACTGCCGCCCGTCACGCACCAAAGCCGCACAATCGCGTAGACGTGAGCCGCGTGTCACGCTAGCACCTCCGCCATGTCCATCTCGCCCGCTCCGCCGCAGGTCATCGACGCCCGTGATCTGCTCTGCCCGCTGCCGGTTCTGCGCCTGCGCAAGGCGCTGGCCACCGCCGCGCCGGGTGCTGAGGTCACGCTTCTGGCCACCGACCCCGCCGCCCATGTCGATGTTCCGCATTTCTGCACCGAACAGGGCCATGATCTGCTCGACATCCGCGAAGATGCCCAGGGCACGACCCGCTACCACATCCGCCGCGCGCCCTGACGCTTCGACCTTCCTGCGCGCATCATCCGTGATCGCGACGCCCGCAGCGGCGCGCAACCGGGCCTCTTTCATCTTGCCAGAAAAACCTCCCGCGGAGCGTCCCAAACCCGCCACCGGCACCGTCGATCACTCCGGAAACACCACCATGGCCGCCGGGTCCCAGGCCACCCGCGCAGGCGCTCCGACGTCGAGAACATCGCGCCCCACCACGTTGCGCATCGACAGGCGCACCGGCGCGTCCAACCCATCAAGGCGCACGTCGTAATAGGTCATATCGCCGTAGTAGACGACCTCGTCGATGATCCCGGTGGCCTCGCGCACCCGCGCCTCTTCGCCCTCATATAAAAGCGACAGCGTCTCGGGCCGCAGCCCCACGCAACACGCCCCCGACACCGCCCCCTGCGGCGCAAATACACCTGCGGGATCGACCGCGCCAAGCCCCGCCACCTCCAGCCGCGCACCGGCCGTTGCGGGCAGAAAATTCATCACCCCGATGAAATCCGCCACCCGCTTGGTCGCAGGACGCCGATACAGATCCTCGGGGTCCGCCAATTGCGCGATCTCGCCCTCGAACATCACCGCGATGCGGTCCGACATCACCAGCGCCTCTTCCTGATCATGGGTCACCAGCACAAAGGTAATGCCCACCTCGCGCTGCAATTTCATCAATTCAACCTGCATGTCCTCGCGCATCTTGCGGTCGAGCGCGCTCAACGGCTCGTCCAGCAACAACACCTTCGGCTTCAAGATCAACGCCCGCGCCAGAGCCACCCTTTGCCGCTGCCCGCCCGACAACGCATGGGCCGCGCGTGCGCCATACGCGCCCAATCCCACCATTTCCAACGCGGCCCCAATCGCGCGCGTCTTCTCGGCCGCCCCCATCCCTGAGCGCCGCAGGCCGAACCCCACATTCTGCTCCACGCTGAGATGCGGGAAAATCGCGTAGCTCTGGAACACCATGTTCGTGGGCCGCAGGTTCGGTGGCACCCCCGCCATGTCCCGGCCCGACAGCGTGATCGACCCGTCCGAGATCTCTTCGAACCCCGCAATCGCGCGCAAAAGCGTCGTCTTTCCGCAGCCCGACGGCCCCAGAAGCGAGAAAAACTCCCCCGCCCCGATCTCGGCCGTCACATTGCGCAGCGCGTGATATTGCCCGTAATACTTGTTCACATCGCGCAAACTGATCAGTGCATCGCTCACAAAAAGCCCCCCGAAGTCTCCTGCCCCGCCCGGCGCAAACCCCGCCGCCGAAACCCATCCGCCACGATCAACAACACCACCGACAGCGCCACCAATATCGTCCCCAACGCCATCACCACCGGCAGCCGCGCCGGGAACCGCAATTGCCCCCACAAATACACCGGCAGCGTCGGCTCGTTGCCCGACAAAAAGAACGCGATGATGAATTCGTCCAGCGATATGATGAAACAGATCAACAAGGACGCGACGATCCCCGGCGCCACCAACGGCAGGATCACCAACCGAAACGCCCCCATCCGCGTCTCGCCCAGATCCACCGCCGCCTCTTCCAACGACCGGTCCAGCCCCGAAAAACTGCCCTGCAGGATGGCAATCGCGAACGGCATGCACAACAATGTGTGGCCCAGGATGATCGTGAAAATCGACGTCTCGATCCCCAATTGCATCAACACCACCAGAAGGCTGATCGCCACGATCACCTCCGGCAACACCAGTGGCAGCATGATGAACCCCATGATCCCGGCCTTGAACGGAAACGCATAGCGCGTCGCGGCCCGCGCCGCGAACAGGCCAAGGCACGTTGCCAGAACCGCCACCGAACAGGCGATGATCAGGGAATTCAGCGTCGCCTCATGCAGCGCCGGGATGCGGGCCAGCTCTGCGAACCAATCGAAGGTGAACCCCCGCAACGGGAACGCGATCACCGTGCCGTCGTTGAATGCAAACAGCGGCAACAGAAGGATCGGCGCATAGAGAAACAGCAGGTAAAATACCGCAAAAACGCCAAGGGGCCGGAGCTTCATATCCCCCACCTCCCCTTCGGCAGGAACACCGCAATCGCAATCGCGCCGCCCGCCATGATCGCCGCCATCACCCCCAAGCTGCCCGCTGGGCCGAACCACGCCTCGCCATTGTGCCACAGCCACCACAACACGCCGATATCGACCACAGCCGCCGCACCGGCCAGCGCCAGGCCCGCCGCCCCGCCGCCCACCCGGTCGTTGAGATGCACCCAGAACCGCACATGCAAAATCGCCCAGGCCAGCGTGATCGTCACGCTCAGCATCGCCACCACGGCCAGCGTCGCGCCCATCGGCCGATTGCTCAGGTCGAAGATCTGCACATAGATCATGT
>CAZPJO010000144.1:0-2484 GCA_964586895.1 uncultured Roseicyclus sp. | reverse complement strand
CATCGTGCCCCCCGACCCGCCCACAAGGCGCGGCGTCACGTAATCGCCCACCGTCGGGATGAACACGATCAAAACCGCCGCCAAAACCCCCGGCATGGCCAGCGGCAGGGTCACGCGCATGAACGTCATCGCGGCACTTTCGCCCAGATCCTTCGCCGCCTCCAACAGGCTGCGGTCGATCTTCTCAAGGCTCACGAAAATCGGCAGGATCGCGAACGGCGCAAATGCATGCGCCAACGTGATCACCACCGCATTGGCGTTGTAAAGGATGAACGACAACGGCTCCTCAATGATCCCCAATTCCACCAGCGTCCCGTTGATCGGCCCGTCATAGGCCAGGATCACGCGCCACAGGAAAATCCGGATCAAATAGCTGGTCCAGAACGGGATCGTGATCAGGAACAGCCAAAGCGCCTTGCGCTCGGGGCGCACGTAAAAGCTGATGTAATAGGCGATTGGAAATGCCAGGATCACCGTCACCGCCGTGACGCTCGCCGAAATTCGCAAGGACCGCATCATCAACGCGCGATACAGCGGATCGGTCAGCGCCTCCGCGTAATTGGTCAGCGTGAAGGTCCGGTCGATGGTCAGGAAATTCTGCGTCCAGAAGCTGAACAGGATGATCGTGAACAGCGGCACCGCCAACAGCAGAAGCGCAAACACCAATGCGGGGCTGAGTGTGATCAACCCCTGCCGTGCTTCGCGTGTCAGCCCCTGCCCCAATCCCCGGCCTCTTCGTTCTCGGATCAGCTTCATCCTTCACAGGATCGTGGTGGCTTCGCAAGGGGCGCGCGCCGTCGACAAGGCTCGCACAAGCGTGGGAAAGACCCGGCAACGCGGCAAGCGGTGGCGTCTTAATGTCTGGCTGCGCGGCCATGCCGATAGGCCGGGCTGCGCGGTCGGGGCCTTTGGTCGGGCCAAGCGGTTGTTTCGCACGGCCGGGCCGATTGCTCGCGCGTCGCGTCACGGCGCATTGCCAGCACGTCACGCCGTTGGGCCGATTGCTCGCGCCGAGTGGTCGGGCGCTTTGGCCGGGTCGAAACGTTGTTTCACGCTGTCAGGCCAATGGTTGGCGCTCCCCGCGCGCAGGCCGATTACTCGCGCCGATCTGCGCCAAGCAATGCCAAGCGCAGGCTCAGCGATGCGGCGCGCAGGTTCCTGCAGGCTCGTCCTCGCGATCCGGGCGCACAAAGCCGAGGCCGCCCATGAACAGCCGCTCCAGCGATTGCCGCACCATCGCCTCGATGGCGCGCGCCTCCATCCCGTGACGGCGCGCAATCAGGTAGGCAATGGCGCAGGCCAGCACCACTGCGAAGGCCGCCAGGCACAATAGCGCGGCGAGAGCCAGCGTGCCGATCTGCGCAAGCTCCGCCAGCAAGATCAAAAGCCCCGCCGCAGAGACCCCGCCACCCGGACCGTTCGACACCGCCAGCGCCACAATGGTAAAGGCCGAACCGCCCAGAAACAGGGCTGAGGGGAACGACGCGCGAAACGCCCGCCGCAATCCGCCCCATGCCATGCGCGCATTGCGCGGGCGCGGGTGCCAGCCGTGCACGCTTTGCCAATCGGGCAGGTTGTCTTCGGGCCGCTGTGCCCAGGCATCGGCCACCGCCGCCGCGATCCCGCCCGACAGCACCATCAACCCTATGACCCATGGCACACCGGCCATCCAAAGCCCCACCGCAATCGCTCCGATCAACATGAACTGTCCCGTGACATAAAGCGGAAAGGTTAAACCGATCTGAACGTCATCCCACGTCAGCCGCGCGCCATCGGGGCCCTTGCCCGACATGATCCGCTCTACCAGCGGCCCCATGAACAGAACCGGCAGGATCAGCATCGGAAGCAACAAGAGCGGGCTGATCGCGCCCAGGATCGCGCGTTCCACATCCGCCAGGCTGAACGCCATGGCCAGCACGATCGCCAGAAGGCCGCCGCTGCCCAATTTGATCCGGAATTTCGACCAGCTCTGCGCCCCGCGCCACGCGCCCACCGGGTCGGCGATCACGAAGATCACGAACACGAACAGCGACGCCGTGCTGGTCGCCGCGTCGCGTGCGCCCACCGCCTGCATCATCCACGAGGCCGCGAAACATGCCGCAAAGGCAATCGCCAGCCCTCCCAGATGGTCCAAAAGGATGGATTTGCCAAATTGCTTAACGTGATCGGTCAAACTACAAACTCCGAGCAAACTTTTGCCCGGCATACGCTCGGAAATGGGCACCCACGCGACGCAAATGGAGCCAAAATGCGGCGACGCCCCCGCGCCACGCAGGGCCCAGGCGTGAGGTTAATAAAGTGTAAAGAAAATCGCGAAAGTCGCGTGATATCAACCATATGACCCTGATGCTCACGCGTGAGCAGCCCATGCAAAAAGGGCCACCCAACCGGGTGGCCCCTTCTGATATCTTCGCAATCGGCGCGGTTCAGCGCTTGGAGAACTGGAAGCTCCGACGCGCTTTGCGGCGGCCATACTTCTTGCGT
>CAZPJO010000143.1:0-6498 GCA_964586895.1 uncultured Roseicyclus sp. | reverse complement strand
GCCCGAATCCAACGCGGCCGCATAGACAAACGGCTTGAACGATGACCCCGGCTGCCGGGTTGCCTGTGTGGCGCGGTTGAACGACGAATGCTGGTACGAAAAGCCGCCCTGCATCGCCAGAACGCGGCCCGTATGGACATCCATCGCCATGAACCCGCCCTGCACCTCCGGCACCTGCCGCAGGGTCCAGCGGATGAACGAACCGTCGCTGTCGCGGGTCATCTCGCGCACATGGACAACGTCACCCACGCTCAAAAGGTCGCCCGCCACGCGCGCGGTGCCCCCGCGCGAGCCGTCTTCGCGCAAGGGGCGCGCCCATTGCACATCTTCGGCGGGAATGAAGTGGCCGTCTTCGTCCTCTTCCACCCCCTCGATCCCGATCCGGGCCGAGCTGTCGCCCACTGAAAGCACTACGGCAGCGGACCATCCGTCGATATCGCGCGGAATGTCTGCATCGGCCAGCGCCGCGCGCCAGGTTGCCTCATCGCCGTCGCCAAGATCGGCAGGGGCGATCGTGGCATAGGCACCGCGCCAGACGCCAAGGTCGCGGTCATAGCGTTCCAGCGCTCGGCGCAGGGCAATCTCGGCCACTTCCTGCAAGCCCTCGTCCATCGTCGAACGCACCGAATAACCGCCCGACAGGAATTCATCGGTCCCGTATTCCGCACTCAACTGGCGGCGGATCTCGTCGGTGAAATAATTGCGCGGCGGCAGGGTCAGGCGGAACGCCTCGATATGGCCGCCTTGCACGGTCTCAAGCGCGGCGGACCGCGCCTCATTCATCTCTGGCTCGGTGATGTAGCCGTTTTCATACATCTCCCGCAGCACGTAGTTGCGCCGGTTGATCAGGCGCTCGTAATCGCGCACCGGGCTGAGCGACGGGGCCTGCGGCATGGCCGCAAGGAACGCCGCCTGTTCATGGGTCAGGTCTTCGAGCGTCGCGTTGAAATAAGTCTGCGCGGCGGCCGTCACACCATAGGAATTCTGCCCCAGAAAAATCTCGTTGAGGTACAACTCAAGGATCCTGTCCTTGGTCAGCGTCCGTTCGATCCGCGCCGCAAGGATGATCTCGCGCACCTTACGCTGAATGTTGAACGAATTGTCGAGCAGCATGTTTTTCACGACCTGCTGCGTGATCGTCGACGCACCGCGCACGTCGCGACCGCGCGACCGGACCGCTTCGATAAACGCAGCCACGATGGCGCGCGGGTCGTATCCCGCGTGATTGTAGAAATTGCGATCCTCCGCCGACACGAACGCATAGGCCACAAGGTCGGGAATTTCATCGGCGGCGGTAAACAGACGCCGCTCGGACGCGAATTCATCCACGATCATGCCTTGCCGCGAATAGATGCGGCTGATCGTGGGGGGGGCATAATTGGACAGCTGCTCATGATCGGGCAAACCGCGCGAATACATGAAAATCAACCCGCCAATACCCACAGCCGCGAACACCAACCCAAGGGTGATCGCGCTGAAGATCGCACCGAAAATGCCGATAATGAATCGCATGATGTGTTCGTCGCCTCAATTTTGATCTCTGTATACGCCCCTCAAGCCGTGCGGTCAAAACACGACAGCGCCAATTGACCATGTTAATGCAACGCCATGACAGACGGCCCCGAAGATATCCTGCCCGCCTATGAGCGAGAGGCGCGGCATTGGGCGCAATCGCGCAACCAAAGTCTGTGGGAACGCCCCGCCCTGAACGCCTGCGTGGCAGAGCGCGCCCCGGGCTTGCGGGTGCTTGATCTGGGCTGTGGGGCGGGCCAGCCGATCGCACAATGGTTCACCACGCGTGGCGATCACGTCACCGGCGTGGATGGGGCCGCCGCAATGATCGCCGAGCTGCGCGACCGGGTCCCCGACGTGCGTGCCATCCACGCCGACATGCGCGGCCTCGACCTTGGCGAAAGGTTCGATATCATATTGGCATTCAACAGCTTCTTCCACCTGGCCCCGGCGGATCAACGCGCGATGTTCGCGGTGTTCGCCGCCCATGCCGCACCGCGAGCGCGCCTGCTTCTGACCACCGGGCCAAGTGCCGGAGAGGCCGTCGGTCGCGTCGGCACCTCGCCCGTCTACCACGCCAGCCTCGCGCCGTCGGACTACCGCGATCTGTTGGACGATCATGGGTTTTCTGAGGTCTGGTTTCGGCCCGAAGACGCAGCCCTCAAAGGGCATTCCGTCTGGTTGGCCGAGTTCACTGGCGCCTGAGCGCGCTTGCGACGGCGTCCGCCTCGGCCCAGGCAATGACCGACCCGGTGATCGCGGCCTGCATCCGCGCACGCCACACCGGGTCAAGGATGTTTGCCAGATCGCCGCCTTCGCTCAGAAACCCGACTTCCAGCAGAACGCCCGGAAAATCAGCCGCCTTGAGCACCGAAAACGCCCCCTCGCCGCGCGGGCGGGCATGCAGATCCAGGCCCGTCGCGCCGATGGCCTCGACCAGCGTATCGGCGAATGCACTGCTGCGCGGCGCCGTTTCCAGCCGCGCCAGATCCAGCAACACGCTGACCACCTCATCGTCACTGCCGAACAGGTCGATGCCCTGCAACAGATCCGCGCGGTCATGCTGTTCGGCAAGGGCGGCTGCGGCCGCGTCGCTCGCCTCTGCGGCAAGGGTGTAGACGGTCGCGCCCTGCGCGCGGCCCTCGGCGATGGCGTCTGCATGCAGCGAGATGAACAAATCCGCCCCCGCCGCGCGCGCCAGCGTCACGCGCGTGGGCAAGGGCACGAACACATCCGCATCGCGGGTCACAACCACCTCGATCTCGCCGGTCCGGCGCATGATGTCGCGCAATTCCCGTGCGAAGATCAGCATCAGATCGGCCTCCGTATACCCCTCGCGCACCGCACCGGGATCGACCCCGCCATGGCCGGGGTCCAGCACCACAACAACCGGCCCGTCGTCGTCGACCGGGCGCACCGCCCGCGTCACCACAGGCAGCAAGATTTCCCCGATGCCCGGCGGCGGCCCGGCGCGCGCGGCAAAAACCTCCGCCGCGACCGGTTGCAGCGACACGGTGATCACCGCCTCACCGCTTGTGTCATCGGTCTGCATCGCGGCGATCTCGGGCACCATCGGCGTGTTCAGCGTCAGAACCATCCGCGACCAGCCCGGCGTCGACGCTCCGCCATGGGCGACGGTGTCGATGGCGCGCGCGCGGTTGAAATCCTCAGGCAAGCCGCCGAAATCCACCTCCCGGAAATCGATCACAACCCGCATCGGCCCATTCAGGGTAAAGACCCGGAACGGAACCGCCTGACTGAGCGCGAGGGTCAACTCCACGCCGTTGCGCGTACTGCTCAGGCTGCTGTCGTCGGCCAACACACGCGCCAACGCACCAAAGCCTTGCGCGAACGCAGGCAAAGGAAGCCACAGGATTGCGATAATCAGGACTGCTCGGATCACGGGGATGTTCCCTCTTGGTTGGGTCCAACCTACCAAAACCCGCCCGCGCGGCCTAGCCCCCTCGCGCCGCCATGAACGCAATCAGGCGCGCAACCCCCTCTTCGATGTCCGATGTGGCGCGCGCATAGGAAAACCGCAACGTCCCCGCCCCGCGCGCCTTGTCGAAATCCAGACCAGGCGTCACGGCAACGCCCGCTTGATCCAGGATCTCGGCCGCAAAGCTGCGGGCATCGTCGGTGAACTCCGTGACATCTGCATAAACATAAAATGCCCCATCCGCCGGTGCGCTTTTCGTCAGGCCCGCCTCCGCCAAACCTTGCAGCAGAACGTCGCGGTTCCTGGCATAGGTATCGCGGTGCAGGTCCAACTCCGCCCGCCCCTCGGGGCTCAGCGCGCCAAGGGCCGCAACCTGCGCGGCATGGGGCGGGCAGATGAACATGTTCTGCGCCAGCCGCTCGATGATCCGCACATGATCGGGCGGCACAACCATCCATCCCAACCGCCATCCGGTCATCGAGAAATACTTGGAAAACGAGTTGATCACATAGACATCGTCCGTCACTTCGAGCGCCGAAACCGCCCGCCCCTCATATTGCAGGCCGTGGTAAATCTCGTCTGATATCAACGCGGTATCGCGCAACGTGCAGGCATCGGACAAGGCCCGCAGCTCTGCCTCGAACAACATCGTTCCCGTGGGGTTCGCGGGGCTCGCCACGATCAGACCGTCCAGATCATCCGACAGATGCGCGGGCGTCGGCTGATACCGGGTCGCGGCCTCGGTCCGCAGACCCACAGGCTCCAGCGACAGCGCGCTCAGGATTTGGCGATACGATGGATAGCACGGCTCACCCAACGCCACCCTGGCGCCTGCGTCGAACAGCGCCGTGAAGGCCAGCAAGAACGCCCCCGAGGCCCCCGCCGTCAAGACCACACGCGACGGGTCCAGATCCAGCCCGTACCATTCCGCGTAAAGCGCCGCGATCCCCGCCCGCAGGTCCGGCCGCCCCAGCGCCACCGTATAGCCCAACGGACCGGCCTCCATTTCTGCCGCCAGCCGTTTGCGCGCGGCCTCGGGCGCGCCGGTTCCCGGCTGCCCCCCCGACGTGCCGCCCGGCGGCTTCGGCGGCGCGCGCGGCCTCCATCACATCCATCACGATAAACGGGTCCACAAGCGCGCGGTCGGAATGTCGCATCTTTTGCCTCCGGAATGACTGACCCGGTGAAATCAGCCCCGTTGCGTGTCGTCAATGGTGGCCCACGCGGCGCGATGTGTTAGGAACGGGAAAAGTCGATGCGCGGAGTTTCACATGAGCAAATATCTGTTGGGTGCTGCCTTTGGCGCACTTTTGGCGGGACAAGCCGCCGCCACCGATCTGAGCGACCTCACCGAGGCGGAACGGGGGGCCTTCCGCGAGGAAGTGCGCGCCTATCTGCTCGAAAACCCCGAAGTCCTGATGGAAGCCATCGGCGTTCTGGAACAACGCCAGGCCGAGATGGAGGCCGAGGCGCAGGCACAGGCGGTCGTCGACAACCGCGATGCCCTGTTCAATTCGGCCTTCGATCACGTTGGCGGCAATCCCGACGGCGACGTGGTGATCGTCGAATTCCTTGATTACCGCTGCTCGTTCTGTCGGCGCGCGCACCCTGAAGTGGTCGAACTGGTCGCCTCCGACGGCAACATCCGCATCATCACCAAGGAATTTCCCATCCTGGGCGAACAATCCGAACTGGCCAGCCGCTTTGCCATCGCCACGCGGATTGCCCTTGGCGGGCAGGCGTATGAATTGGTGAACGCGGGGCTGATCGCCATGCGCGCGGACGTGACCGAACTGTCGCTGGCGCGGCTGGCGAGTGATCTGGGGCTTGAGAGTGAGGCGATTTTCGCCGCGATGAGCGATCCGCTTGTCGATGCCACGATCAGCTATAACCGCGACCTTGCCGGGCGCATGGGGATCACCGGCACGCCGTCGTTCGTGTTTGGCGATCAGTTGGTGCAAGGCTACGTTCCGCTTCCGAACATTCAGGAAATCGTTTCGATCCTGCGCGAAACCACGCAATAACGTCGGGCGACCGGACATAAAAAAGGGCGCCTGAGGGGCGCCCTTTACCGTTTGATCTCAACCGCGTGACCACCAACCGCGCCGTTTCGGCTTGGCCGGCTCTTCCGCCACAGGCTGGGGCGCGGCCTCGGCTCCAACAGGCTCGGGCTCGGGTTCGGGCGCCGGTTCCGGCTCGGGGGCAGGTTCGGGCTCAGGCGCTGCTTCAACCACCGGTGCGGGCTCTTCCTGTGCGGCCTCCTCTGCGACCGGTTCCACATTGACATCCTCAGCAGCGGCTTGCGCTTCTGCCGGGGCCTCCTCCGTGGTCGCCGCCTCACCATCAGCCTCGCCAACATTGTCCCCACCGGCGGCTTTCCGCCCGCGTCCACCCCGGCGCGACCGGCGGCGCTTCTTGGGTTGCTCGTCGTCCCCTTCGGCCGCTTCGGGCGCGGCGTCGGCTTCCTGCGCGTCTGCCGCTTCGGACGGCTCCGCATCGTTGGATTTGGCCTCACCGGATTGCTCCGCATCAGCCGACGTGTCGGACCCGTCCTCGGACTGACCCTCTTCACCATTCTCGCCATTCTCACCACTGCGGCGACGCCCACGGCCACCGCGACGGCGGCGACGCTTTTTCTTGGGCTGGTCATCCGTCTCGGGCGTTTCGGCCTCGACCTCCTCGGGTGCCGCGTCTTCCTCGACGCCGTCGTCGATGTCATCCATCAACGCGGCATCCATCGAGATCACCGGCGCGGTTGCCGTGATCTTGCGGGTCGCGGTCTTGAACTTCTCAATCTTGAAATCGGGCACCACCAAAGCGGCATCCGCTTCGATCCGGATCGCCATACCGCTGCGCGCTTCGATGGCATCAAGGGTTTCACGCTTGAAATTGAACAGGAAATTCACAATCCCGATCGGCGCAGTCAGCAGGACCTCCTTGGAACGTCCGCGCGTGCTTTCCTCTTCCAACTGGCGCAGGATCGACAGCGCGAGACTATCGTCCGAGCGCACCAGACCCGTTCCGTGACAATGGTGGCAGGCCTGCGT
>CAZPJO010000142.1:1676-6542 GCA_964586895.1 uncultured Roseicyclus sp. | reverse complement strand
GCCCTGATCAAACGCGACTTCGAACAGGTATTCTCCGATGGCATCGACGCGATCCTGACGCCCGCGACACCCTCGGCCGCCTTCGAATTGGGCCAGGAGGTCGCCGACCCGGTGCAGATGTATCTCAACGACGTCTTTACGGTCACCGTGAACCTTGCGGGCCTGCCCGGCGTGGCTGTGCCCACGGGCCTTGACCGCAACGGCCTGCCGCTTGGGTTGCAGCTGATCGGGCGGCCCTGGAAAGAAGGCGATCTGCTGAACACCGCCTATGCGCTGGAAACCGCCGCAGGCTTTGTGGAAAAGCCCGCCCGTTGGTGGTAATCACACCCCATCGGCAAGTGCGAGAGTTGAAAACCGTGACCCTGACAAAACCCCTTATGGCCTTTGCTCTGCTGGCGCTGGCCGCCTGCGCGAGCACGCCCAATGACGTCTCCCCAGGCCTGCAACAGGACAGCGGACTTGGCCCCGTGGGTGCCCCGCCGCCCGGCACGGATGGGCAAATCTCTGCCACCCCGTTCGATGGCGGCACCGCGGCCCCGGGCGGGGCGGGTGACGCGTTTGACCCCAGTTCCATCGAAGGCATCGCCGCCGGCGCGATTGCCGAGGCCGAACAGGCCAACACCCCCACCGGTGGCGTCTTCGACAATATCCAGCCGCAGCAGGCCTCCGACCTCCTGCCGCCGCCGATCATCCCGCGCGTGGCCGCCTTTGCGATCCGCACCAGCCACGCCCCCGGCGACCGGCAATGGCGGCGCAACCCGTTCCGCCGCAGCAATCAATCCGATTGTGCAATGTTCGAAAGCCGCGACCTGGCACAGGATGCCTTCCTGCGCGAGGGCGGACCGGAGCGCGATCCCCTGGGCCTCGACCCCGATGGCGATGGCTTTGTCTGCGGCTTCGATCCCTCGGGTTATCGCTCCGACGCAGCCGCCGCCAACGGCACCGCCCCGGCTGCCGCACCTGCGCCGGTGACCGACGTGCTTGGCGACCCGTTGCAGATTTCCACTGAAACTGGAAATTGATCGCGCCATAAGAAGCCCGAATTTCGGGGAACGGCGCGACGGGTTGCGCGCCGAGCTTGTGGTGATCCACTACACCGCCATGGCCGATTGTGCGGGCGCGGCCCGCGCGCTGTGCGATCCCGCGCGCGAGGTGTCGGCACATTACCTTGTTGGTCGCGACGGTGCGGTGTTCGAATTGGTGGACCCGGCGCTGCGCGCCTGGCACGCGGGCCAGGGCCAATGGCGCGGCGCGGGCGATGTGAATTCGCGCTCCATCGGGATCGAGCTGGATAATGACGGAGCCTCGCCGTTTTCCGAGCCCTTGATGTCCGCGCTTGCGCCGCTCCTCGCAGCGCTCCTCGCAGATCACGGGATAGGGCCCGAGGGTGTCATCGGCCATTCCGACATGGCCCCGGGCCGCAAGATCGACCCCGGGCGGCGTTTTGATTGGCGGCGCCTGGCGCGCCAGGGGCTTGCCGTTTGGTCCGCGGCGTCGGGCGCGCGCGTGGATCCGGACGCGTTCCGGCGCGATGCGACGGCCTTCGGATATGGTGCGATGGCCGATGATCTGTTGCTGGAGGTCGTTCGGATGCGCTTCCGCCCCTGGGCGCGCGGGCCGCTTGATGGGACGGATTGCGCCGTGATGGCGGATCTAGCCCGGCGGTTCGGGGGTTGATCGCATCGGCGCGGCGGCGTAAGCGGGCCCCGCGCGGAGGGCTGGATGGCCGCGGCGCGTTGTTTGCTCTGCGATGATCCACGGGGCCGTTCCCGTGACCTTTTCGGCGAAAAGGCACTGCTGCGGCTGGCGCGGTTTTGCAGGGCAAAACACGAGCCGAGGAAAGTCCGGACTCCATGAAGCAACGGTGCCGGGTAACGCCCGGGCGGAGCAATCCGACGGAAAGCGCCACAGAGAACAGACAGGCACGCTTGCGTGTCGATGGTGAAACGGTGGGGTAAGGCCCACCGGGGCCCTGGCAACAGGGCTCGCATGGCAAGCCCCACCGGGAGCAATGCCGAATAGGGACCGCGCCATGGGGGCTTCACCCCGCGGTCCGGGTTGGCAGCTGGAGCGGCCCGGCAACGGGTCGCCGAGAGGAATGGTCATCCAGAGGGGTTCGCCCCTTGGACAAAATCCGGCTTACAGGCCCTCCGCGCATCTTTCTTTTTCCGGCTCACAGGACTTGCTATCGGCAGTCTTACTTGCAAGCGGTGGGAGCCTCCGGCGGAGGTTTTTTTGGCAAGATGAAAGGGCTACCGGCGCGCGTTGAAGAAATCGGTAAGCAGGGTGGCGGCGGCGGTTTCGTGCATCCCGGAATAGATTTCGGGCCGGTGATGCGCCTGGCTGTGGTCAAACACGCGGGGACCTTGGGCCACGCCGCCGGATTTGGGATCGGGGGCGGCGTAGTAAAGCCGCGACAGGCGGGCCGCCGCGATGGCCCCCGCGCAGGCAGGGCACGGCTCCAGCGTCACCCAAAGCGCGCAACCGCTCAGGCGTTCGCTGTCCAACACCGCGCAGGCGGCGCGGATCGCCAGCATCTCGGCATGGGCGGTCGGGTCGCGCAATTCGCGCATCCGATTGCCCGCGCGCGCGATGATCCGCCCGTCTTTCACCACCACGGCGCCCACCGGCACCTCGCCCCGGGCGCTGGCCGCGCGCGCCTCATCAAGGGCGGCGGGCATGAAATCGGTGAATTGGCTCATGGGGCGCAGGCTTTGCCGCTTTCGCAGCCTCTGTCAAACCTGTAGGTCCCTGCCATGGATGGAGATCGCATTGCAAAAGTGTTGAGCCGGGCAGGTGTCGCTTCGCGCCGGGAGGCCGAGCGCATGATCGCCGACGGCCGTGTTTCCGTGAACGGCAAGGTCATCGACAGCCCGGCCCTGAACGTGACGGAGCGCGACAAGGTGCTTGTCGATGACGCCCCCCTGCCCGAGATCGAGCGCCCGCGCCTTTGGCTCTACCACAAGCCGAGCGGCCTGGTGACGACAAATTCCGACGAAAAGGGCCGCAAGACCGTGTTCGACGCCCTGCCCGAGGGCATGCCGCGGGTGATGAGCGTCGGGCGGCTTGACCTCACTTCGGAGGGGCTTTTGCTCCTGACCAATGACGGTGGGATCAAGCGCAAGCTGGAACTTCCCTCCACCGGTTGGGTGCGCAAATATCGCGTGCGGATCAAGGGCACGCCGAAGGACGAAGATTTCGCCGCACTTCGCAAGGGTATCGTGGCCGAGGGCGAGCGGTTTCAGCCGATGGACATCACGCTGGACCGCCAGCAGGGCGCGAATGCATGGGTCACCGTGGGCCTGCGTGAGGGCAAGAACCGCGAGATCCGCCGCGCCATGTCGGAGATCGGGCTTGAGGTGAACCGTCTGATCCGGATCTCTTACGGGCCGTTCCGCCTGGCGCAGATCAAGGCGGGCGAGGTCGAAGAAGTCCGCCCCCGCGTGTTGCGGGACCAACTGGGCCTTGAGGCCGCCACTGAAGGCCATGCAGAGGCCAAACCGCGCCGCAAGAAGCCGTCAGGGGCCGCAAAACCCGGCAAATCCCTCAGGACGTCGGACCCGACGCGTCGTCCGACCCGCCCCGCCCGTCCGACCCGTCCGGGGCGTCCTCGTCAAGGCTGAACCGCTCGATCAACGGCGCCTGCGACATGAACACGACGAACAGGAACGCGGGCAAAACGAAGGTCTCGAACGTGACCCAGAACCGGTCGCTTTGCGTGCGCCAGATCACCTCGTTGGCCACGCCCATTGCCACAAACGCGAGCGCCAGACGCTTAGTCATGATCATCCAGCCCTCGTCCGCCATCGGCAACCGGTCGCCCATCAGGAACTTCAGGTAGGATTGACCGCGCGCCAACCCGATCCCCAACATCACCGCAAAGAACGCGTAGACAATTGTCGTCTTCATCTTGAAGAATTGCGGGTCGTTGAACCACACCGTCAGGGCCCCGAAAAACACCACGAGGATCGCGGTAAACACCTGAATTCGCGAAATAACCCCGGTCAGTTTCCACAGGATCGCCGTCGTCGCCAGAAGGATCGGCACAAAGGCCGCCGTGGCGATGATGAAGCCGTCATATTCCGTCCCGCCAAGCGTGAGCGTCGTGTCTTCCAGCCGCAGGTAGGCGATGAAAAACAGGATCGGCGGCCCCAGTTCTAGACCGTTCTTCAGCCATGGGTTGATCGGGCGTTCTTCGGCCATCGCGTGTTCCTTATCCACCCATCTCAACTATCACCGCGCCCGCTGCGATCAAGGCCATAAGGGCCACGCGCGCGGGGCCCACCGTCTCCTTGAGGAACAGCCAGCCGATCAGCGCCGCGAATATGGTCGAGGTTTCGCGCAACACCGCCGCTTCGCCGACCTGATCAAGCCGTGTCGCCAGCATGATCGCCCCGAATGAAAACGGCGCGATCAGCCCGCCCGCCAAGCCGCGCAGCGCCAATGGGCCAAGCGGCGGGCGATCCTCCATCGCCAGGTAGAAGCGCAGCGCCAGCGCCGGAAACAGCAATCCATCGATGAAGAAGAACCACGCGAGAAACGTGAACGGATCCGCCGTTGCGCGGATGCCGTAGGCGTCGAACGTGGTGTAAACCGCGACAAACAGCCCGGTCAGCACCGCAAAGCCAAGGGCTGCCACCAACGTATCACGCGCCACCGTAACCCGCGCCATGTTGTAGGCCGCAAGCCCGTACAGCCCCGCCAAAAGCACGAGGACACCGATCCATTGCACCCCCGTGAATGTCTCATCAAAGATCAACCACGCGCCGATGACTGTGAAAAGCGGCCCCGTGCCGCGCATCACCGGATAGACGACGGTGAACGCACCGCGCCGAAAGCTGAGCAGAACCGCCCATTTATAGCCTG
>CAZPJO010000142.1:0-1632 GCA_964586895.1 uncultured Roseicyclus sp. | reverse complement strand
TCGGGCCAAGGCACGACGAAAAACGCGAACGGTGCGGCCATCAGGCAATAGCTGATGTCGATCACACCGCGCGACAGAAGTGGATCATGGCGGCCCTTTTGCAGCGCGCCGAACGCGGCATGCAACACGGCCGCCATCAGAGCGAGGATCAGGGCAACATTGGCGCCGTCTGGCGTGCCCTCGATGCTCTGGATCCACGCGCTCACCTAGTTCGCAGGCGTCCAATCGGCGTCGAGCGTCAGGCGCTCGGGCACCGCATCCAGAAGGCTCTGGCCGCCCACGACGTCTTGCGCGATCTGTTCCGGCGAAAACGGTTCGTCATTGCGCAGCTCGAGGGCAAGCACGCCGCGTGGGTTGGGGATCGTGGCCAGGAACGCGACAATCGCCTCCTGCGATTGGGCCGGAACCAGCGAGGGCGGCACGTTGGACAATAACCCAAAGGCCATGGCCGAAAGAAACTGCGCCGAATCCGGCGTCAAAGCGGTGCCATTGGCCTCGATCGGGGGGGCGATGGCCGGCTCGAACAGGCCGTTGAACGACACCCCAACGCCAAGCCGGATCAAGCCGAAATCCTCGGCGCGCATCACATAGGGCTGCCAATCGCGGGCCTGCCCGTCCATCTCGACCGCGACGATATTGTCATCGCCCAGATCGATGCGCAGCGCCTCAATGCTCAGCGTCTGATCCGCCCCATTCCAAAGGGTGTTCAGGGTGATCGTCTGCACCGACACATCGCTCAGATATGCAAGATCCTCGGGCACGCCAAAGCCCTCGTTGATCACCACATCCTCGACCACCAGCGCGACCTCGCCGGGCAAGACCACATCGCCGCGCACCCAATCCATCGCCTCTGGCGCGATCAACCGCGCCGAGCCAATCGTGTAGTGCAGCCCAAGATCCTGCAAAGAAAGATCAAGGTCGTTCACCGCGCACCCATCCGCGAACGCCTCGGCGGTGGATGTGGGCGATTGCGTCACCTCCCAGCCGAATTCCGCATCCAGAAGCGTATAGATCTGCGACTCGATTTCCCCGCATTCGGCCACGTCAAAGGCCTGAGCGGCTGGTGCAAACGTCGCAAGAATCCCGGCTGCGAGTAGGGTTTGGCGCATAGATAGCCTCCAAAAATTATCCACAATTGCATATGGATGAATGTTAGGTTCGGTCAAATCCGACAAGGGCATCGGCGAAATCCTGCGGGTCGAAAGGTTGCAAATCATCAATTTGCTCCCCAACGCCAATGGCATGAATGGGCAGGCCGAACTTGTCGGCCAGGGCCACAAGCACACCGCCTTTCGCTGTCCCGTCGAGCTTGGTCATCACCAGCCCTGATACATCAGCCATCTTACCAAAAAGTTCCACCTGGCTCAGAGCGTTCTGCCCCGTCGTCGCGTCCAGAACCAGCAACGTGTTATGCGGCGCATCGGGGTCCTTCTTGCGGATCACCCGCACGATCTTGCCAAGCTCTTCCATAAGGTCGGCACGGTTCTGCAACCGTCCGGCCGTGTCGATCATCAACAAATCCGCGCCTTCCGCCTCGGCCTTGCCCATCGCATCGAAGGCCAGCGCCGCCGGGTCCGACCCTTCCGGCGCGGTCAGGACCGGCACGCCGGCCCGCTCTCCCCAGACCTGAAG
>CAZPJO010000141.1:0-6591 GCA_964586895.1 uncultured Roseicyclus sp. | reverse complement strand
AGGTGAACCGCCAGATGGCGGGTAACTGTGGCGGACCCGGGGGTGGGGGGGGCGGTGGCAACCGCGGCGGCTCTGGCAGCAACGGCAGCGGTAATGGCAACGGCAACGAACCCAGACGGCCCGGTGGGCCCGGTCGGGACGGCGGTGGCCAGAACATCCCCGAAATCGACGATATCGTCCGCAAGGGCCAGGAACAGCTGCGCGTCCTGATGGGCGGTCGCGGTGGCGGCACCGGCGGTGGTTCGGGCGGCGGCGGCGAAAGCCCGATCAGCCCGCGCGTGATGTGGATCGGCGGCGCCGGTCTTGCGTTCGTGGCCTGGGTCGCAGCGTCGCTTTACACCGTGCAGCCCGAAGAACAGGGCGTCGAATTGTTGCTTGGGTCGTTTTCAAGCACCACCGAACAGGGCCTGAACTTTGCCCCGTGGCCCATCGTGACCGCCGAGGTCGTCGGGGTGACGACGGAACGCACAGAAGAAATCGGCAACAACCGCTCGGGCGCATCCGAGGTGGGTTTGATGCTGACCACGGACGAGAACATCGTCGATATCGACTTCGACGTGGTCTGGAACATCTCCGATCCGGCCTTGTACCTGTTCAACCTTGCCAATCCCGAAACCACGGTGCGCGCGGTGGCCGAAGCGTCGATGCGCGAGATCATCGCGCAATCCGAACTGGCGCCGATCCTCAATCGGGACCGTGCCCTGATCGCCGAACAGGCGCAGACCTTGATCCAGTCGACGTTGGACAGCTACAATTCGGGCATCAACATCATCCGGGTCAACCTTGACCGTGCGGACCCGCCTGCGGAGGTGATCGATGCGTTCCGCGAAGTGCAGGCCGCCGAGCAGGAGCGGGATCGCCTTGAGCGGACAGCGGACGCCTATTCGAACCGAGTGACGGCCGGGGCGCGCGGTGAAGCTGCGCAGATCCTTGAAGTTGCCGAAGGCTATCGCGCACGCGTCGTCAACGAAGCCCTCGGTGAGGCCAGCCGGTTCCTTGCGGTTCTGGAAGAATACGAAGTCGCCCCCGACGTTACGCGCCGCCGTCTCTACCTTGAGACGCTCGAACGCGTGCTCGGCGAAACCGACCTCGTCATCATCGACGGTGATGCCGGAGGCGGGCAGGGCGTCGTGCCGTATCTGCCTTTGAACGAATTGCGCCGGCCCACCGGCGACGCAACCACCACTGGGAGCTCGAACTGATATGCGTCGGATTACCTTTCTTATCCCCGTCGTCGTCCTGGGCATCATTGTCTTGTCGGGATCGCTTTTCGTGGTTGATGAACGTCAGCGCGCGCTGGTCCTGCAATTCGGTCAGATCCGGCAGGTCATTGAAGAGCCGGGCCTGAACTTCAAGATCCCGTTCATCCAGGAAGTCGTGTTCTACGACGACCGCATCCTGTCGCTTGATACGTCGCCCACCGAAGTCACGCCTTCGGATGATCGACGCCTCGTGGTCGATGCGTTCGCGCGCTACCGGATCACCGACACCGTGCAATTCCGGCAAGCCGTTGGCGCCGGTGGCATCCGTGCCGCCGAGTCGCGCCTGGAAGGCATCCTGAACGACCGTATCCGGGCCGTGCTTGGTGCCGACGGCGTTACGTCGAACACCATCCTGTCGGAAGAACGTGCGACGCTTGCCCTTGCCATCACCACGCAGGCACGGGCCCGTGCGGCGGCCCTGGGCATTCAGGTGCTGGACGTCCGGCTCAAGCAGACGAACCTGCCTGCGCAGAACCTCGACGCTACCTTTGCCCGGATGCGGGCCGAGCGTGAGCGCGAAGCGGCCGACGAGATCGCCCGCGGTGAAGAGGCCGCGCAGCGTATTCGCGCGCAAGCCGACCGTTCGGTTGTGGAGCTTGTGTCGGATGCCAACCGCGAGGCCGAGATCACGCGCGGTGAAGCGGATGCCGAGCGCACGCGGATCTTTGCCGAAGCCTTTGGGCAGGACGCGGAGTTCTTCGATTTCACCCGGTCGCTGACAGCCTATGAACGCGCCCTGCGGGAGAATTCGACCTTCGTCATCAGCCCCGACAGCGAGTTCTTCGAATATTTCGATGGCTCGGCGCTTGGCGGCGGCAATGCGTTGGCGGCCCCGGCCCAGTAAAGCGCATGTGGATTGCCATTCTGATGGGCCTTGGCATGGTCCTTGTGATCGAGGGGCTGGTGTTCGCACTGGCCCCTTCACGTATGGAAGACCTTCTTAGGGCGTTGACCGCCATCCCGCCTGAAACGCGCCGCCTGATCGGGTTCGCGGCGGTGGCAATGGGAGCGGTCATGACCTCATGGGCGCTGAGCCTGATCTGAGGCGCGGCCATTTATTCCGCGACAGCGCGCCCTAAGTCATGTTCTAGTTCAAACGTGGTTGCGGCGCGCAGACGGGCCCGGGCCTCACGCCCATGTGACAAAGGGTGTAGCCCCGGACAGGGTCCGTGAACTTGATTGCGGCCCGCAGCGTACAAATATTTCTTTCAGACAGGCATGCCTGTCGGACGGTATTTCAGGAGGCTTAGCAGTCGTGACGATCCACCCAAGACCCCCCCAGAACCACAGATCGCAGGCGCGTGTCATCGCCCGATCCGAAACCTCCGGCTTTGATCTGCGCCTCGTGCTTGGTGCCCTGTTGGCGGCGTGTATGGCCCTTGCCCTGACCCTGTCGAGCATGCCGGCGCGCGCGCAATCGGGCGCGCTGCCGGGTTTTGCGGACCTCGTGGATCAGGTCGGCGACGCGGTCGTCAACATCACCACGTCCTCCGTGGTCGCAGGCCGCGCAGGCGGCCCTCAGCCGCAGGTGCCCGACGGGTCCCCGCTGGAGGATTTCTTCGAAGATTTCCTTGACCGTCAGGGCCCCGATGGCGCCCCGCGCCGCAGTCAGGCCCTGGGATCAGGCTTCGTGATTTCCGAGGACGGCTATCTGGTGACGAACAATCACGTCATCGAGGGGGCCGACGAAATCATGATCGAATTCCGCGACGGCA
Source organism: uncultured Roseicyclus sp. (assembly GCA_964586895.1). Classification (GTDB taxonomy): domain Bacteria; phylum Pseudomonadota; class Alphaproteobacteria; order Rhodobacterales; family Rhodobacteraceae; genus Gymnodinialimonas. The sequence goes on along the minus strand of CAZPJO010000141.1, from coordinate 3,614 downwards.
CCGAATTGGTGGCCGAGTTGATCGGGACCGACCCGACCACCGATATCGCGCTTTTGAAGGTCGAAAACGAGACGCCGCTGCCGTTCGTGGAATTCGGCGTTTCGGCGGATCATCGCGTTGGCGAATGGGTGATGGTCATGGGCAACCCGCTGGGGCAGGGATTTTCCGTCTCGGTCGGCGTGATTTCCGCCTTCGGTCGCTCGCTGCAAGGCAGCTACGACGACTTCATTCAGACCGATGCCGCGATCAACCAGGGCAATTCGGGCGGTCCGTTGTTCAACCTCGAAGGGGATGTGATCGGCGTGAACACCGCGATCCTGTCGCCCAACGGTGGCTCCATCGGGATCGGCTTTGCGATGTCGTCGGACGTGGTGACGAACGTGGTGGCGCAATTGCGCGAGTTCGGCGAGACGCGCCGCGGCTGGCTCGGGGTGCGCATCCAGGACGTCGACGACGCGATGGCCGAAGCGATGGGCCTGGAAGAGGCGCGCGGCGCGATGGTCACGGATGTGCCCACCGGACCGGCGCTTGATGCCGGTGTCGCGGTCGGCGATGTCATCTTGTCGTTTGACGGCCGTGAGATTGCCGACACGCGCGAGCTTGTGCGCATCGTGGGCGAGTCGAATGTCGGTGAAACGGTGCGGGTTCTGGTGTTCCGCGACGGTGCCACCGAAACCCTGCGCGTGACGCTGGGGCGGCGCGAAACGGCGGAATCGGCCGAGGCCACGCCAGATGCGTCCGAGGCCACGCCCGATGTTGCCCCGACGAGCGAGATCCTTGGCATGACACTGGCCCCCCTGACCGATGAGCTGCGCCAACAGCTCAACGCGCAGAACGTGACCGGCGGGCTTGTGATCCAGGACATCGACGCGGCGTCGGAGGCGGCGGAAATGGGGTTGCGTGCCGGTGACATCATCACCGAGGTCACGCAGCAATCCGTTGAAAATGTAGCGGAGTTTCAGACGCTTGTGCAGGCGGCGCGTGACGCGGGCCAGCAGTCGATCCTGCTTTTGATCCGACGCGACGGCAATCCGCGCTTCATGGCGCTGGCGATTGAAGACGGCAACTGATCCCGGCCGACAGAATTGGAAAAGCCCCCGTGCAGGATGCTGCCGGGGGCTTTTTCATGCGCTTTCGCCCAAGGTGTGGCTTAACCCGGCGCGCCGCGTGCCGCGAGTTCAGGATCCCAGACCGAAAGCCCAAGCTGGCGCGCGGCGGCCAGGCTCAGCACGCCGGAATCGAGCCCCTGCGGCGCCTGATAGGCGCGCACGCCCTCCACGGTGTCGCGGTCGAGAACGCCGGTGATCGGCCCGACGTAATGATCGCGCGCGGCCAGGGCGCGTTGCAGCGTGGCGATGTAATCGGGATCTTCGGTCTGCATCGCGCAGGGGGTTTCGAACCAGGTTTCGGTCCGGTCCTCGACGATGCGCTGTTCTGTGGCGGTCACGAAGACGGCAGGGCGGCGCACATTGCCGTCGCGGTCGAGTTGTTCGGGTTCGACCATGATCTGCTCGGTGATGGTTTCGATCACGGCGGGCTCGATCTCGCGACCGTAGCAACTGCTGGGGTTGGCGTCCGGCGGGCCGAAGCCGCGCATGACCTCGACCCCCGCGACGCCGGTATGGGTCTCGGGTTCGATCACGGACGTAAACGCCGTGTCATCGGGTATGACCGCCTGACACGCGGACAGCCCGCCAATGGCGGCCAGTAGAATAAGGTGACGCATGGGCCTGCTCGGGTCCTGCTTTTTGTTATTTCTTAATACTAGCGCAATTGATCCCGGCTGGGAAGGATTACGGTTGATCGCCCGCCTTCGCGCCCTGATGCAGGTGCACAAGCTCGTCCAGAAGGGGCGAGATATCTTCGACATGCTCGGCGATCACATGGGTCACGCCCGATTGCCGCTGCACCCGCCCGGTGACGCGCAGAAGCCGCCCCGCGATCACGGCGCGGCGGTAGCGTTGGAACAGCTTTTGCCAGATGATGACGTTGCAGACGCCGAATTCATCCTCCAGCGTGATGAAGATCACCCCCTTCGCGGTGCCGGGCCGTTGCCGCACCAGCACAAGGCCCGCCACACAGATCCGCGCATTCTCGGGCGGCAGGTGCAGCAGGTGATGGGGCAGGCAATCGGGCGGGCGGGGCCAGTCCGGGGGGCGAATGTCGGGTTCCGTCATGGTGAACAAAGATAGAACAAACGCCCGTGGGTGCAAGCCATGGTATTCAGACTGGAAAGCCGGGCGGGGCCGTATTACCTAGCGTGGGACAACCGAGAGCATTGGGGGCCGATGATGCCGAAGATCACCTATATCGAACACAACGGAACCGAGCATGTGGTGGAGGTCGCAAACGGCCTGACCGTCATGGAAGGGGCCCGCGACAATGGCATTCCCGGGATCGAGGCCGATTGCGGCGGGGCCTGTGCCTGCGCGACCTGCCACGTCTATGTCGCGCCCGATTGGTTCGAAAAACTGCCCGCCGTCGATCCGATGGAAGAGGACATGCTGGAATTCGCCTACGAGCCCGACACCGCCCGCTCGCGCCTGACGTGCCAGTTGAAGGTCACGGATGCGCTCGACGGCCTTGTGGTGCAGATGCCCGAAAAGCAGATCTGATGTTTGGGCGGGCGGCGATCTGGGCTTTGGCCGGCGCGCTTTGGGCGTCGGGTGCTACGGCGCAGACGATCCCGGACCCGGTTTGCCATGCTAGCCCGGCCCCGTTCCCGCCCATCGCAACCTGCGCGGCCGCACCCGTCCCGGATGGATGGCGCGCCGAATATGATGCCGGCACCGAAGATTACGCCCATGGCGTTTTGGGCGATGCCATCGAATGGCGGCGTCTTGTGCTGACCCACGGCGACGGCAGCAATCGGCAATGGGACATGATGTTGCCAACCTCACGCGTGTTCGAGGATGTTGCGCCGCGCATCGCCGATCTGGACGGCGATGGAACGCCCGAAGTGATCGTGGTCGAGACCGCCAGGGACCGCGGCGCAAGCCTTGCCATCTATGCCACTGCTGGTGCCGACGGCCTGACGCGGATCGCATCGACCGGATATATCGGGCGGACCAACCGCTGGCTTGCCCCGATCGGTGCGGCGGATTTCGACGGCGATGGCACGATGGACATCGCTTATATCGACCGTCCGCATCTGGCCCGAACCTTGCGGGTCTGGCGGTTCGAAGACGATACCCTGACCGAAATCGCGTCGCTGGAAGGCCTCACCAACCACCGCATCGGTGAGCCGTTCATCACAGGCGGCGTGCGTGATTGCGGCGCGGGGCCGGAAATGGTGACGGCCGATACAGCCTGGGCTCAGGTCATGATCACCCGGATCGCGGACGGGCAGGCCGTGTCGCGCGCCGTTGCACCGTTCAGCCAGGATGCCGTCGCAGACGCGTTGGCCTGCGGGCTGTGACCCCCTGCGATTGCCGCAAATGCAGGGGCGACATGGGCTGCGCGCGGTCTTGACTTCACCGGCCCCGGACGGTCTATCCGGGCGCAACCAGATACCCGCAGAACCCCCATGCACGCCAATCGCAGCCATTCCAGCGCCGTCCAGACCGCCGTCAATGACGGCGACACCGTTCGCCACTCGCGGAGGGTCCAACGCC